>DATCDL010000018.1:0-3847 GCA_036510715.1 Acidobacteriaceae bacterium | reverse complement strand
CTTGCGGCTATGGGAAAGACTGTGGGTGCGGGATAGATGCAAATGAGGAACGGTCGTCGGGCCAGGGGAATGGTTATTGTTGCGCTGATGCTGTGGGCCGGCTTGTGGAGCAACGCACAAAGCAGGGATGCGAGTCCGGGGCTTCCGGATTCTCCGACGCCGGGCGCGCGTTCCATGGAGGACCTGAACTACCTGGGAGGAGAGGCTTCGATGCCGTTGTTTTCGGACAGCGTCATCGATGCGGATTCGGAATTTCGGCGGGCACTGTTTCGTAAGGGGATTGCGTTTCGACTGATTACGGCGCCGCAGTACAAGCAGAACGTGCTGGCTGCTCCCGTGGCTGCCGATGCGCAGGTGTATGTAGGTCAGCGACCTTTCGAGTCTATGTTTGCGCAGCCGATCCTGGCGTTCGATCTTCGCCAACTGCATCTGCGGCACGCGCAGTTGTACCTGGGCGCAGCGTGGAATTGGGTGAGCTGGAACCCCGCGGGTCCGAAGACGCTGCAGTTGTGGGCTATGTATTTCTACAAGGAATTTGGGAACGACCGCGTGGAGGTGAAGGCGGGGTACGTTGCGAACAACATGAATTTTGTGGGTCTGTATGTGGGAGGATCGACCGCGGCCGGTTCCCAGGGGGTGTATGCGGTGTTGCCGTATGAGGCGGGGATGTCCTACTTTCCGATGACGGCTCCTTCGCTTAATGTTCGGATTCGCGGGCCGGAGAATACGTACCTGAAGACCGCGGCGCAGAGGAGCTTCGATCCTAAAGGGGGGCCGACCGAAGTGGCGCGCAATCACACCGGCTTCCGGTTCATTCCGCATGGGGACAAACTGGTGCTGATCAATGAAGGGGGCTACCAGCGCGAAGCCAGCGCCAAGGCACACGAGGCGTGGCTTCGAGGGGGCTTGATTTACAACACCACGGCTTACAAGAATGAGGCGACGGGGGGGATGGATTCGGGCAACTATTGCGCCTATGCGCTGATGGATTATCAGTTGTCCAAGACAAACACGGAGCATCCAAAGCAGGGGATCTATGCGGGTGGATCGTTCATGGCGGTGCCGGAGAGAATGGACGCGTACTCGCGCTATTACGAGGCGCGGGTCTACAAGAAGGCTCCGGTGCGGTCGCGGCCGGACGACCTTGTTTCGGTGGTGGCATCGCGCACCGCGTACAGCAAGATTTTTACTGACAAGTATGTCTCTGAAGGGAAGACCGTGTGGCGGGCTGGAACGACGTTGACCGGGAGCTACGCGATGCACGTTGCACGCGGGAACTACTTGAGCGTGGGACTGAGCTTCGTTGCAGGGCCGGCGATTACGCCGCGGGTTCCGAATGCGCTGAATGTGCTGGCGAACTGGAGTGTGTATTTCTGAGGTCGTGGTTCGAGCAAAGGGGCTGGTGGGGAGACTGCTGCGGGCTTTGATTTGGGGGTCGGGGTGGGAGACCCGACGGAGGGCTGGAATTTTATTTGAGGAAGTTCTTGCTCACGGCTTGCAGGAGCGTTATAGTTCTCGGCCACATCGCTGCGGTCGTTGCTGGCTGCTGCGAAAAGATTCCCCACAATTCAAACTGAAGCAATGTTCAAAGGAGAGCACCATGCGCTTTGCTGCTATGGCAACTATGCTGATCCTTGCCGTGCCGGTCGCCGGTTATGGGCAGGGAACGTCGTCCAATGCGGACCAGGTGTCGATCGATTATGTTCGTTCGGCTAACCCTCACATGCTGCACAGCGGTACTGCGAGCGCGGGCGGAGGTTACCTGGGAAAGCGCTCGAACGGGAACGTGCTGGGCGTCGACTCGATTGCAAACTGGAGCAGCTACTTCTATGAGGCAGCGGCGGATGGCAGCCAGTACACGTGGTCGTACACGATGGTGGGCAGCAGTCCACTTGCGAAGGGTGGCGATTCAGACGAGGACTCTCGCGGGAATACGACGAGGATCAACGCTCCGGTGATCGCGGTGAATATCGATCTGCGGAATTATGATGGCACGCCGCGGTATCTGAACGGCGTCCGTCTTTATCTGGCTGCAACGCAGCTGGTGGCACCGGTGCTGAGCTCGCCGGTGTTCGAGGAGACATCGTACGATTCGAGCGAGGACCCGACCCAGTTTATGGACGCGGTGATGAGGGCGGAGTTCTTCCATAAGACAGGGGACGACTGGCACACGTTGCTGAGTCCGCGTGTGGCAACGGCGCGGACGATCGTGCTGATACGCGGCACGTACCAGTTCGCAACGAATTCGGATGGCACGGTCGCGTACGTTCTTGTGGATGAGGGAACGTTCTACTCCAAGCTGTTCCCGGCAACTCCGACCGACACCACCACACCGATTGGCGCGGCGGAGAACGGGGGCGACATTCGCACCAGCGACATCTCTACGTTCCTGTTCAACAATGTCTTTCTGACGAGCGGTGGAGCGTGCTGCATCCTCGGCTTTCATACGTACGATGTGGAGCCGGGAAACGCGAAGAACGGATGGCAGGAGCGGCGGTATGTGCTGAACTACTCGAGTTGGATTACGCCGGGGCTCTTTGCCGATCCGAACTTTGCGGATATTACAGCGCTGAGCCACGAGATGACCGAAACGTTCAACGATCCGTTTGTGAATAATGCGACTCCGTGGTATTTGGCACCGAACGGGAATTGCCAGAATAACCTGGAGACAGGGGACGCGATTGAGGGTCTCCCGAATGCGGAGTATACGATCTCGCTGCACGGCACGCTCTGGCATCCGCAGAATGAGGCTTTGCTGCAGTGGTTCGCGGGCGTAACGCCTTCAAGCGCCAGGGACCATGCGTATAGCTATCCGGATCCGACGGTGCTGACGTCAGCGGCGGTGCCAGTCTTGCCGGGGTGCCCGCAGTAGAAGAACGGATGACGAGAGCGGCTGGACGCCTTCGGGGGTTCGGCCGCGCTTGGGATGTTCGCGGTTGAAAAGGGGGGAGGGGTGGGGGTGATGTGAGCGGCTTCGGGGTCCTTCGACTGCGCGCTGCGCGCTCCGCTCAGGATGACAGATCTATACCAGGTGGGAAGAGATCAGCTCCGCGCAGGATGACAGATTTATACCAAGTGGGGAAAAGATCAGCTTTGCTCAGGATGACAGCGAAGGGGTCAGGCGGTGGTGTCGAGGTGGTATTGGGTGCAGGTGTCGAGGTGGTGGGCACTGCGGGATTTCATTTTGGGGTCGGCGTGGGTCTGGGCCATGCCCTGGCGGTAGAAGTCGAGCCAGGTGAGGCAGCCCTTGATGTCGGCGAGGTGGCCGTCGGTTGGGTTGGGGTCGAGGGGGAGGAGACGGTTGAGGTCGGCGAAGGCTGGGTCGAAGTCGGCGGCGGGGGCGTCGCGGAGGCTGGCGAGATGGTCGAAGGCGGCCCAGGCGGGGGTATCGAGACGCGGTTTGGTGATGACGATGGGCGCAGGGGTGGTGGAGAGCGAGGCTCGGTTGTCGCGGCGGTGGCGCACCGTGTTGAAGAGGAAGATGCCGACGATGATGGCGAAGAGGACGTAGTGGCGGGGACGAAGTTGCATAAGGCAGTGGGTAGAGGGTAGAGGATAGAGGGTAGAGATTGCAATGGTCGTCCTGCGCGGACGGCGAGGGTTGGAGTGGGAGCTGCTAGCTTTTAGCTTCTAGTTAAGGCAACGGCAACGGCAACGGCAAGGGCAAGGGCAAGGGCCAGGGCAAAAGCAAAAGAAGAAGCAGATCCCTGCGGGATGACAGACAGAAAGGCAACGGCAAAGGCAAAGTCAACGGCAAAGGCAAAGGCAAAGGCAAAGGCAAAGGCAAAGGCAAAGGCAAAGGCAAAGGCAAGAGCAAGAGCAAGAGCAAGAGCGAAGGCGGGGGTCC
>DATCDL010000017.1:0-11196 GCA_036510715.1 Acidobacteriaceae bacterium | reverse complement strand
GTCGGGCTCGGGGGTGGTGGAGTTGTTGCGGCCCTTGCGATAGGCGCTGCCGATGGGGTGGATGGGGGGCATGTAGAGGACGTCGAAACCCATGGCGGCGATCTCTGGGACTCGCGCGGCGACGTCGCGGAGAGTGCCGTGCTGGTTGGGCGTGGGACTTGCGGAGCGGGGGAAGAGTTCGTACCAGGAGGAGAAGCGGGCGCGCTCGCGGTCGACCCAGAGGGGAAATTCGGCGTTGTGTTTTGTGGCGAAGCTGAAGTCGGGATACTTGGCGACGAGGGCGATGATTTCGGGAGTGACGGGATCGCCGTAGAGGGCGAGGTTCTGGTCGGCGAGGGAGCGAAGCTGGGCTGCGGCGAGGGTTAGTTTTCTTGCGTCGATGGCCCTGGCGCGCGAGGCTGCGGCGTCGAGATGAGTGGCACCGATGCGGAGGGCGAGGGGAATGTCCTGGGCGGAATCTGCCTGCGCAGCGAGGCGCTTGGCGAGGTCGTGAATCCAGGTATCGAAGTGGTCGATCCAGGCTTCGATGGTGAAGTGCCAGAGGCCGAGTTTGTCGGCGGTGAAGGTGGCGGACCAGAGGTCGTTGGTGAGCGCGGCGAAGTTGGTGGTGAGCCACTTGCGCTGCGATGCGTGGCGGTAGTGCAGGCGGGCGGCGACGTGATCGTGTCCGTCGCCGAAGATGGCGGCGGTGACTTCGACGGTGTCGCCGAGGATGCGCTTGGCAGGATAACGGCCATGGTTGACGGTTGGCTGGATTTCTTCGATGACGATTCTCTTACGGCCTTCGGTTGGCTTCATTCGTGAGGTGGCTCCTGATGGCTTGGATGCAGTCGAGTGGTACGTGCCCATGATAATCCGTGGAGGGCGAGCGTATGTGTTTGACGCAGGAGAATGAAGGTAGGGGCTTCTGTGGGGACAGATGTTTCAGGACTGTGACATTGAGCGAATAGCGGCGCGACCTGTGTGCGTGGATCTGCATCGAAGTAGTAAGACCAGCATGGCGTGGGTAGGATGAGGCGCTGCTGCGTGGAGGAATATTGCCGCAGAAGATCAAGCGAAAGAAGTTGCCGCTGCATGGTGCGCGGATTGAAGACTATGCCGTGATTGGGGATTGCGAGACGGCGGCGCTGGTGAGCCTCGATGGGTCGATCGACTGGTTGTGCTGGCCGACTTTTTCTTCGGCGGCGTGCTTTGCGGCGCTGCTGGGAACGGCCGAGAACGGATTCTGGCGCATACGGCCGGTGGCTGAGATTGTTTCGAGACGAAGACGGTACCAGCCGGGAACAATGATCGTCGAGACAACGTTCGTGACGAAGGGCGGAGAGGTTTGTTTGACGGACTTCATGCCTCCGCGGGGGAAAAATTCCGATGTGGTGAGGATAGTGCGCGGGGTGCGCGGCAAGGTGAAGATGCATATGGACATGGTGCTGCGGTTCGATTACGGATTGACGGTTCCATGGGTGACGAAGCATGAGGAGGAGGTGCGCGCGGTTGCGGGGCCGAATATGACGGTGCTACGCAGTGAGTGCATGGGGGGAAAGGCTGCGGAGTTGTGTGGCGAGAATATGACGACGGTAAGCGATTTTGTGGTGCGTGCCGGGGAGCAGGTTTGCTTCACGCTGACGTATGCGAGCTCGATCCAAAGGATTCCTGCGGCTGTGCCGGTGGAGGACGCGCTGCGGGACACGCAGAAATATTGGTGTGCGTGGTCGGACCGATCGACGTACAAGGGGAAGTACGCGGAGGCTGTGCAGCGGAGCCTGATGACGTTGAAGGCGATGACGTATCGACCGACCGGGGGAGTGGTTGCGGCGGTGACGGCGGGGTTGCCGGAGAGGATTGATGGGGAGCGGAACTGGGACTATCGATATTGCTGGCTGCGGGATACGTCGTTCCTGCTGCTGGTGCTGATGGGCGCGGGGTATACGGAGGAGGCGGTGCAGTGGCGGCTGTGGCTGCTCCGGGCCATTGCCGGATCTCCGGGGCAGGTGCAGAGTTTGTATGGGATCGATGGCGAGCGCAGGCTGGTTGAGTGGGAGGCGGAATGGCTGACGGGCTATGAGAATTCGCAACCAGTGCGGATTGGGAATGCGGCGTCGGGGCAATTTCAGCTGGATGTGTATGGCGAGGTTTCGGTGGCGTTGAGTCGAACTCCGGCGGCGAATGATGATTTGAAGACACCCTCGTTGGCGATGGAGGCTGCGTTGATCGATCACCTGTGCAAGGTGTGGACTTTGCCGGACGAAGGGATATGGGAGACGCGGGGTGGGGCGCAGCATTTTGTGTATAGCAAGGTGATGGCGTGGGTGGCGCTGGACCACGCGGTGAGACGGCATGAGCAATTTGATGGAGGCGGCGATGTGAAGGGGTGGCGCAAGAATCGCGACATGCTGCACAGGGAGATTTGTGCGAAGGGATTTAATAAAAAGCTGAACTCGTTTACGCAGAGCTATGGATCGAAGGTGTTGGATGCGTCCTGTTTGCGCATGGTGCTGGTGGGATTTCTGCCGGTGGATGATCCGCGGATGGTGGGGACGATCGATGCGATTCAGAAAGGGCTGATGCAGGATGGGCTGGTGCAGCGGTATAACACGGCGAAGTCGAAGGATGGACTGAGCGGGGGTGAAGGAACATTTCTGGCGTGCAGCTTCTGGATGGTGACCTGCTTGTGGCTGATTGGGCGAGAAGAAGAAGCGACGGCGATGTTTGAGTGGCTGCTGACGTTGCGGAATGATGTGGGCCTATTGAGCGAAGAGTACGACCCGAAGAAAAAACGGATGCTGGGGAATTTTCCGCAGGCACTGTCGCATATCGGGCTGCTGCATGCGGCGTTTGCGCTTTCGGGGCAGTGGCGACCAGAGCGGATTAAGGCTGGAAAGTGATGGGTATCGCGGTAGATGCAACCTCAAGTGCACTGGAGGGAATCTACCTAGGTAGACGCTATATGAATTTATTGTCAGGAGCAGATACTCCATGGGGCGTGTGCCTGGTTCGACGTATCGCGTGCAGATGCACAAGGGTTTTAATTTTGATGATGCCGGGGCCATCGCGGGGTACCTTTCGGCGCTGGGGGTGACGCATGTGTATAGCTCGCCGTACCTGCAGGCAGCGCCGGGGAGCACTCACGGGTATGACGTCGTCGATCATCGCAAGGTGAATGAAGAGTTGGGCGGGGCGGAGGCGCACGAGCGCTTCTGCAAGCGGCTGGGCGAGAACGGGCTGGGGCAGGTGCTGGACACGGTGCCGAACCACATGAGCCTGGGGGCGCAGAATCGTTATTGGTGGGATGTGCTGGAAAACGGAACGAACAGCCGGTATGCGAGCTTCTTTGATATTGATTGGAACTCTTCTGAGGAACGGCTGCGGGACAAGGTGCTGGTGCCGATTTTGCCGGATCAGTATGGGCGGGCGCTGAGTGCGGGTGGTGTGGTGGTGGTTCGCAAGGAGGCGGCGTTCACCGTGGAGGCCGCGGGGCAGACGTTTCCGGTTTCGCCGGCGAGTTTGTCAGTGATTTTGAGTAGGGCGGCAGATTACGCGAAGAGCGATGCACTGAGTTTTGTGAGTGCGAGTTTTGCGCGGTTGCCGACTCCCGATTTTTGGGACAGGCGGACGATTCTGGCGCGGCATCGGGATAAGAATGTGCTGCATGGATTGTTGGAGCGACTGTGCAGGACAGAGACCAATTTGGATGAGGCCATTGACCGGGTGGTGCGCGAACTGAATGCAAATGTCGATGCGCTGGATGAGTTCTTGTCGCAGCAATATTATCGGCTGGCGTATTGGAAGACGGCGGACCAGCAGCTTGGGTATCGAAGATTTTTCGATGTGAATACCTTGATTGGGCTGCGCGTAGAGCGGGAGTTTGTCTTCGACGAGACGCACGCGTTGATTGTGAAGTGGTTGAAGCAGGGGGTGCTGGATGGAGTTCGCGTGGATCACCCGGATGGTCTGCGCGATCCGAAGCAATATCTTGAGCGGCTGCGGGAGCGTGCTCCTGATGCGTGGATCGTGGGGGAAAAGATTCTTGAGCCGGGCGAGTGGATGCGCAGGGATTGGCCGATTGAAGGAACGACGGGGTATGACTTTTTAAACGTGGTGATGGGCGTGCTGGTGCAGAGCGAGGGGTTGAAGCGACTGGGAGAACACTACGCGGCGTTTACCGGGGACACTACGGAATTTGCGGTGATCGCGCACGATAAGAAGATCGCGGTGACGCAAGAGACGCTGGGGAGCGATGTGAATCGGCTGGCGAGTTTGTTTGTGGATATTTGCGAGGGGAATCGCGATCAGCGGGACTTTACGCGGGCGGAGATCAGGCGGGCGATTCGCGAGGTGGCGGCGTGCTTCTCGGTGTATCGGACGTACGTGGTGCCGGAGCGGAACGAGATTGAGGACGAGGACAGGATGCGGATCGAGAGCGCGACGGAGGGTGCGAAGACGAATCGCGTGGATATCGATGGCGGGCTGTTCGATTTTATACGGGATGTTTTGACGCTGAAGGTTACGGGGAAGATTGAGACGGAGTTTGTAAATCGCTTTCAGCAATTTACAGGGCCGGTGATGGCGAAGGGGGTGGAAGATACGGCGTTCTATTGCTCGAATCGTTTGATTGCGATGAATGAAGTGGGGGGTGATCCGGATTGCGATGGATTCAGCCTGGAATATTTCCACGGATACAACGTGAAGATGCAGGACACGTTTCCGACGACGATGACGGCGCTGGGCACGCACGATACGAAGCGGAGCGACGATGTGCGGGCTCGGATGCTGGTGCTGAGCGAGATGCCTGATGCATTTGCAGAGGCGGTGCGGCGGTGGAGCGCGCGGAATGCGAAGCATCGGAGTGGAGACCAGATTGACACAGGAACGGAGTGGTTTTTGTATCAGACGCTGGTGGGGGTGTGGCCGATCAGTGCGGAACGGCTGCGGGACTATATGTTGAAGGCGATGCGTGAGGCAAAGATCCGGACGAGCTGGGTGTGGAATAACGCGGAGTATGAGGGCGCGCTGAATGAGTATGTCGACAGGCTGGTTGGGGACAAGGGTTTTGTGGGGGAGTTGGAGAGGTTTGTCGGCGGGATTGTGGAGGCAGGACGCATCAATTCGCTGGCACAGACGCTGATGAAATACACGGTGCCGGGTGTTCCGGATACGTACCAGGGAGGGGAGTTGTGGGATTTTTCGCTGGTGGATCCAGATAATCGGCGGCCGGTGGATTATGAGCTGCGAAGAAAGCTGTTGAAGGAAATTGCGGGAATGAATGCGGCGCAGGTGATGGAGCGGAGCGAGGATGGACTGCCGAAACTTTGGGTGGTGCATCATGCGCTGCAATTGAGGAATGAGCATCCTGCGTGGTTCGGCGCAGAGGCGGCCTATGTGCCGGTGATGGCGGAGGGATCGCAGCGGGAGCGGGTGATTGCGTATCGGCGTGAAGCGGATGTGATGGCGATTGTGCCGCGATGGTCGCATGAGACGGAGGGATGGGGAGAGACGTCGATTGCGGTTCCGGAGGGGCGATGGGTGAATTGCATGACGGGGATGGAGGTGACGGGCGGCAAGGTGCGGCTGGACGAATTGCTGGCTGAGTTTCCGGTGGCGTTGCTGGCACGGAACGCTTAGGCGTAACGAAGATTTGGAATGAGGAGATTAGAACGATGCATACGTTTGGCGTATGGGCGCCGAAGGCGGAGACGATGTCGTTGAAGTGGCGCGGCAGCACGTTGTTGATGGACGGGCCGAACAAGCGTGGATGGTGGACGCTTGATGTTGAGGAAGCCGGGTGTGGGGATGATTACTGGTTCCTGATGAATGATGATCCGACGGCTTATCCGGACCCGCGCGGGTTGCGGCAGCCTAATGGGGTGCATGGGGCGTCGCGGATCTATTGCCATGATGATTTTGAGTGGCATGATCAGCTTTGGCGGGGATCTCCGAAAGCGGGTGCGGTGCTGTATGAGGTGCACATTGGGACGTTCAGCAAGGCTGGAACGTTTGATGGAGCGATCGAGCATCTGGATTACCTGGTTGATCTTGGAGTGACTCATATTGAAGTGATGCCGGTCGCGGAGTTTGCAGGGGATCGCGGTTGGGGATATGACGGTGTAGCGTTGTTTGCCACGCATGAGCCTTATGGAGGGCCGAACGGTTTCAAGCGGCTGATCGATGCGTGTCATGCGAAGGGGCTCAGCGTGATTCTGGATGTGGTTTATAACCACTTTGGGCCTGTGGGGAGTTATGCGAATAATTTCGGGCCGTATCTGACGAGCAAGCATAGGACGCCGTGGGGCGATGCTGTGAACATGGACGAGGGGGGCAGTGATGAGGTGCGACGGTTCTTCTGCGACAACGCGCTGATGTGGCTGAAAGATTATCACTGCGATGGGTTGCGGTTCGATGCAGTGCATGAATTTTATGATCGGTCCGCGGTGAATCTCATCGAGCAGCTATCGGCTGAGGTGGAGAGGCTGAGTGCGACGATGGGGCGCGAATACTACTTGATTGCGGAGAGCGATTTGAATGATCCGCGAGTGATTCGGCCACGAGAGGCGCATGGATATGGAATGGATTCGCAATGGAGTGATGATTTTCATCATGCGCTGTTTACGCTGCTGTACACGAAAGAACCGGGTCGAGGGTATTACAGCGACTTTGGGAAGTTGTCCGATCTGCATAAGGCGTTGAAGCATGCGTTTGTGTATGACGGGCAGTATTCGAGCTACCGGAAGAGGAAGCACGGCCGGCTGGCGGAGGGTTTGTCGGCGCACCACTTTGTGCATTTCGACCAGAACCACGACCAGGTAGGAAATCGTGCGCTGGGTGAGAGGCTGGAGCAGCTTTGCGGCATGGATGCGGCGAAGGTTGCGATTGGGCTGGTGTTGATGGCTCCGTATGTGCCGATGTTGTTTATGGGGGAAGAGTTTGCTGCGTCGACTCCGTTCCTGTACTTCGCGGATCACGACACCGACGAGATGCGAAGGCTGGTGGCGGAGGGTCGCAAACGGGACTTCGCGCTGTTTGGTTTCGGCGATGAGGTTCCGAATCCGGCGGAGATGGGAACGTTTGAGCAATCGAAGTTGAAGTGGGAGGAGATTAACGAAGGGAAGCATGCGGAGATGCTTGGCTGGGTGAAGGCGTTGATCAAGCTGCGGCGGAGTACGGTGGCGTTGAATGATGGGAGTATGCAGCACCTGATGGTTTCTTCCGATGAGGGAAAGCGGGCGCTGGTGCTGCAGCGGGACGAGGTGCGGATTGTGCTGAATTTAGGGGTCGAGAGTTATGGCTTCGAGTTGTTAGACGAGGAGGAGCTTCGACTGGTGTCGAGGGAGGGTTTGATGGTTGCGGACAGGAAGCTGGAACTTCCGGGGATGACGCTGGCGGTGTTGATGTCGACGATAGAAGAGGCGGAGGAGCGCGAGGTTCACTGAAGTCCTGAGATAATGGCGGCACGAACGAGGGAGCGTCATTGTGTCGATCAAAATGATCAGTAGTCGTGAGGTGTATCGGAATCCGTGGGCAAGCGTTCGCGAGGATGTGATCGAACGGAACAATGGGCAGCGGGGGATTTATGGGGTGATGGATAAAGACCCTGCGTGCATCGTGATTCCATTGGAGAGGGTGGAGGGTGAGGAGTTTGTGTGGCTGGTGCGGCAGTACCGGTATACGGTGGGGGAGACGTTTTACGAGCTGCCGCAGGGTGGATGGGAGACGGCGGAGATTGATCCGGAGGAACTGGCCCGGGGGGAGCTGGCGGAGGAGACCGGGCTGCGTGTGGAGCGGATGACTCCGCTGAAGGATTTGTGGATTGCGTACGGGGCGATGCGACAGATTCATCATGTGTTTCTGGCCGAGGGATTGAGCCATGGTGAGACGGAACGAGATCCGGAAGAGCATGACATGACGGTGCATCGCGTGGCGGTGAGTGAGTTTGAGGCGATGATATTGGATGGGCGGGTGATGGATAATTGCACGGTGGCGGCGTGGGGCTTATATCGCGTGTGGGAGAAGAGCAGGAAGCAGGAAGTAGAAAATAGGAAGTAGCGAGTGGGTGCGGGCGGTTAGGGGATTCGTGTAGGCTGAGGGACATCGTGGATCGAGAGGGTTGATATGTTCAGGAAGAGGATGATGTGCCTTGGCCTTGCGCTGGGGTGTGTGGGAGGCGTGTTGCAGGCGCAGGCGAAGGTTGCGGCGAAGGAGCCGGTGCAGCATGAGTTTGTGATCAGGAACTTCAAGACCGAGAGCGGTGTGGTGCTGCCGGAGGCGAAGATCGTTTACGGGACGTATGGGAAGCTGGATGCGGCAGGGGATAATGCGGTGCTGCTGCCGTCGCACTATATGGCGAATATGCATGGGTATGGCTGGCTGATTGGTGCTGGTGGGATCGCGAAGGGGAAGGCGCTTGATCCGACGAAGCTGTTCCTGGTGACGAGTGAGTTGTTTGGGAATGGGCGGTCGAGTTCGCCGAGTAATACTCGGGAGCCGTTCCATGGGCCTCGGTTCCCGGTGATGACGATGCGGGACAACGTGAATGCAGTTCACCAGATGCTGACGGAACAGTTGGGGGTGAAGCATGTGCTCGCGGTGATCGGGTTTTCGATGGGGGCGCAGCAGGCGTTTCAGTGGGCGGTGAGCTATCCGGATTTTATGGATCGGATTGTGGCGACGAGTGGGACAGCGAAGACGTACGGGCACGGGATCGTGCGGAACGAGGGGGAGATTGGGGCGATCGAAACCGATGAAGCGTTCAAGGGCGGGGATTACACGGTTGAGCCGAAGAAGGGGATTGAAGAGTTTTCGCTGATGTGGACGGGGTGGTTGTACTCGCAGGAGTGGTGGCGGCAGGAATTGTGGAGGACGATCAATCCTCCGGGGACCACGTTTGAACAGGTGGTGGCGGATTACAAGAAGAACTTTATTCCCGGCGCGGATGCGAATGATTTGATCCTGCAGATGCGGACCTGGGAGAAGAATGACGTGGGTGCTACGCCGGGGTTTGGAGGCGATGAGAAGAAGGCGCTCGGGTCGATCAAGGTTCCGGTGTTGTATATGCCGTCGGCTACGGATATGTATTTTCCGGTGACGGATGCGAAATATGAGGCGCAGTTTATTCCGCATGTGACGCTGCTGCCGATACCGAGCTTGTGGGGGCATCCGGCGGGCGCTGGGGCTGGTCCCGCGGATGAGAAGTTTTTGAATGAGCACATCGCTGCGTTCATGGCGGGGAAGTAGCGGCGATTAGTTCACGTGCTTGGAGCGGCGGGACATGAAGTCCATGAGGAGGTAGTTGCCGAGGGTCTGGGGGGTGGTGAAGTAGGCTTTGCCGCGGCACATGGCCGACATTTTCTGGACGAATTGGACTAACTGGAAGTCGTCGGCGAGCATGAAGGTGTTGATCATGATGCCGGCGCGTTTGCAGCGGCTGACTTCTTCGAGCGTCTCCTGAATGACGATGGGGTCGAGGCCGAAGGCGTTCTTGTAGATGCGGCCGTCTTCCATGGTGAGGGCGGAGGGCTTGCCGTCGGTGATCATGACGATCTGCTTCATGTCCTTGCCACTGCTCTTGAGGATGCGCTCGGCGACGCGGAGGCCTTCGCGGGTGTTGGTGTAGTGGGGGCCGACTTTGACGCGCGGCAGTTGCGAGATGGGGATGTGCTCGGCGGAGTCGTGGAAGAGGACGAGGTCGATGGAGTCGCCGGGGTATTGGGTGCGGATGAGGTGGGCGAGGGCCATGGCGACTCTCTTGGCGGGGGTGAAGCGGTCTTCGCCGTAGAGGATCATGGAGTGCGAGCAGTCGAGGAGGACTACCGTCGCGCAGGAAGATTGGAAATCGGCTTGCTGGACGTGGAGATCGGAGTACTCGAGGTTGAGGAGGCCGGAGCCGTCGGGCGCACCTTCGCGGGCGAAGACGGAGTTGAGGGTGGCGGTGATGTCGAGGTTGAGTGAGTCGCCGAATTCGTAGAGCTTGGAGGAGCCGTTGGTCTCGACGCCGGCGGCTTCGTAGCGGGTGTCGTGACGGCCGAGGGTGGACTTGCCGATGGGGCCGAGGAGATCGCGGAGGGCTTTGTAACCAAGGAAGTCCATGCCCTTGTCGGTGACTTCGAAACGGGATTCGCCGTTGCCTGAGCCGGCATTGCCTTCGCCTTCGGCGGGGTCTTCGGCGTTGAGGTAGGCCTCGGCTTTCATGCGCTGGATGATCTTATCGATGAGTTCCTCGACTTGTGCGTCTTCGAGTTTTTCGAACTGCTCCTGCGATTCTTCGTCGAGGAGTTCGCCGGACTCGAGGGCCTGGCGGATGGCCTCGCGCAGACTGTCCATGGAGTCATCCATGTTCTGGTAGGGCGAGAAGGGATCCTGGAAGCCGGAGTCGAGCAGGAAATCGGAGAGAGCCTGCATGAGGTCTTCGAGATCGAAGCTGGAGGAGAGGTCGCCGGTAAATTTTGTGTAGCGAGTGAGTTTCATAGAGGCAGAGTGTAGAGGGTAGAGGATAGTGAACGACGAGAACGGGGTACGTGAACTGCTTATGGATTAGACGCGCGTAAAAGACTGCGGATGCTTGATTGTGCGGTTGAGCGTGCAGGGGCGCGGCGCGGCGATCCTGTATTTATTCTATTGGAGGATGTTCCGAGTTCTTGTGACGGGCGGGCTATCGTCCGGTTGTTGTCTGTAGCTGGTAGATTTGGCTGAATCGTGTTGTGGTGTGGGATCATCGCATTTTGAGCAATTAAAAGACCTCAGGAGTGGCATGGCACAGGCTTCCGTTGTTTCTGCCGGGAATCAGCAGGACAAGGATTACGATAGCGAGTTTCACTACGAGGCGTGGACTCCGCGGTTCAATCCGTGGATTATCACGCTGACGGTGACGCTGGCTACGTTCATGGAAGCTCTGGACTCTAGCATTGCGAATGTGGCGTTGCCACATATCGCAGGGACGCTGGGAGCGACGTACGACGAGGCGACATGGGTGCTGACGTCGTACCTGGTGTCGAATGCGATTGTGCTGCCGATCAGCGGTTGGATTGCGAACCGGATTGGGCGCAAGAACTTTTATATGAGCTGCGTGGCTCTGTTTACGGTGTTCTCGTTTTTGTGTGGACTGGCTACGTCGTTGCCGATGCTGATTGTGTTTCGCGTGATCCAGGGAGCGGCGGGTGGAGGGTTGCAGCCGAGTGAACGCGCGATCCTGGCGGATACGTTTCCACC
>DATCDL010000016.1:0-5512 GCA_036510715.1 Acidobacteriaceae bacterium | reverse complement strand
GCTGCGGCGACACTTGCGGCTCGCTGGGCGCGGGAGGCAAAGATTCCCGTCACGGCGGATCTGGACGAGAGGTATCCCGGCGTGGAAGCGCTGATTGAGAACATCGACTACCTGATTGTGAGCCGCGATTTTCCCTGCCGGTTGATGGCAGAAGACGATTTGCCGAGAGCGCTGCGCAAGATGCAGGAACGCTTCGGGTGCCTGCTGACGGCGGCGACGCTTGGACCCGCCGGCGTGCTGGCTTGGGATGGACGTGAGTTCCATTTCAGCGCGGCGTACCAGGTTCCCGTGGTGGATACGACGGGCGCTGGCGACATCTTCCACGCCGGATTTATCTATGGCCTGTTGCAGGGTTGGGAGTTGGAGCGGAAGCTGGATTTTGCTTGCGCTGCGGCCGCGATGAACTGCATGGCCGATGGCGCGCGGGGTGGGATCCAGACGGTTGCGGCGATTGAGGCGTTCATGGCCGGTGCGGAGCGGTATCCCAAGCCTGACGATCTTTCGATGCCGGTGCAGGCGCCGATACAGGCGATTGCTTAGAAGGGCGTTTTGTTGACCAGGCGCCGAGGCTAGGCGAGGCCGGTGGACTGGGCCTGTTCGTGGGCGTGGTAGCTGCTGCGGACGAGGGGGCCGGATTCTACGTGGCGGAAGCCCATGCCGAGCGCCTCGTGCTTGAGGAAAGCGAACTCGTCGGGGGTGTAGAAGCGGGACATCGGAAGATGGTCGCGGCTGGGACGCAGATATTGGCCGATGGTGAGAATGTCGACCTTGCGGTCGGCGAGGTCGCGGAAGACGCCGAGGAGCTCGTGCATCTCTTCGCCCATGCCTACGATGATGCCGGTCTTGGTGACGATGGGGCCGAGCTCGTGAGCTTCTGATTCGCGCTTCGCTGCTGCTAAAAATTCCAGGCTGCGCTCGTAGCGGCCGCCGGATTTGGCGACGCGGTAGAGGCGGGGGACGGTCTCGATGTTGTGGTTGAGGATCTCGGGGCGCGCGGCGACGACGAGCTGGCGGGCTTCGGGCACCCCCTGGAAGTCGGGAGTGAGGACTTCGACGCGGCAGGCTGGAGACTGCCTGCGAATTTCCTGAATGACCGAAACGAAGGCGCGGGCTGCTCCGAGGTTGTCGTCGTCGCGGTTGACGCTGGTGATGACGGCGTGGGCGAGGCCGAGTTGGGCGACGGCGTAGGCTACGCGCGCGGGTTCGGTGTGGTCGATGGGTTCGGGCTTGCCCTTGGGCACGGCGCAGAAGCCGCAGCGGCGCGTGCAGAGGTTGCCGAGCATCATGAAGGTGGCGGTCTTCTGGTTCCAGCACTCGCCGATGTTGGGGCAGTTGGCGCTCTCGCAGACGGTGTGGAGATTGAGGTCGCGGGCCAGCTTTTTGAGGTCGTGGAAGGCTTCGCCCATGGGAGCACGGGCCTTGAGCCAGGCTGGCTTGGCGACCGGCTTGTGCGGCGTCAGATCAATCTGGATCAGAGCGTCGGATTGGACGATTGGAGCCATGGGTTACATCGATTGTAGACGGTTTGGATGGAGGGAGTTGGGGTGGGATGCTTTGAGGCTGGGGTGTTCAGGGCGATTAGCGGAGGCGCTCGCGGACTTCGGTGCGGCTGAGGTAGAGGAAGAAGACGAGATCGAAGAGGCCGTTGATGATGTACGGCGGGGCGTGCATGCGGTGGAAGCCGTAGAAGTAGCCGGCGGCCATGAGGAGGCAGCCCGCCGTGACCAGCGACCATCCCCAGCGGCGCAGGCGCAACATGCCGAAGATGCCGATGACCAGCAGGGTGCAGACGCCGAGGATGCTGTACTTCGCGGCGCCGAGGCCGAAGGTGCCGCGCATCGCAGCGAAGGCGTTGAGCATCGAGAGCACGAGCAGATACATGCCGATCAGCGCCATGCCGGGGAGCATGCCCTTGCTCTCTCCGGCGGCGATGCCGGGGAGGTGGCGCGAGCGGAAGCCGGTGTCCTGCGCCGGAGGAAGCGCGGGGGGAGTGGCCGGAGTCTGGGGATCTTCAGGAGGCATGGCGTCGGTCTAGAGGGTGTGGAGATAGGCTAGCAGGTCGTTGAGATCCTGCGGGTCAAGGTTGGGATCCGCAGGCATGAGGCCGTGGCCTTGCAGGATGGTGACGGTCACGCGGTCGTCGTTGGCGGGAGCGCCGCTGGGCAGGTACGGCTTCTTGAAGACGCCGAGCAGCGGTGGGCCGTGGAGCGAGCCGGAGTCGCGGTCGTAGTGGCACTGGCCGCAGTGGGCCTCGTAGACTTGATGGCCGTGTGCCTGCTGCGCGTTGAGTTGATCGAGCGGCACGGGCGGAGGCGTGGAGTGGCAGCCGGCGAGCAGCAGAGGGTAGATGATCGAGAGTAGAGCGCAGAGAGGAAGGCTCGTTCTGATGGGCGTTTTCAAACCTGTCTGGCCTCCTGTCCGAATCTACTGGGCGTCGTTCTTGAAGACCTGTTCGGCGAAGAAGTTCTGGACCTTGGCCTGGTCGGTGATGATCTCCTGATAGGCGGCCCTGAGCAGCTGCGAGCGGCTGTCGTGGAGCTGCTGGCGGATGCTCTGTTGCACGCGAGGATCGCTGAGGTCGCGCTGACCGGCGGCGTCGCGGCTGAGGAGTTTGAAGATGTAGTAGCCGGCGGGCTTGTGGGTGTTGGGGTCGACCTGCGGAATGATGTCGGTGGTCTGGCCGGCCTTCAGCTTGCTGATGGCGGTATAGATGGTGGCATCGGTCTTGAGCTGCGACTCGGAGACAAAGCCCATGTCGCCGCCGTTGGGAGCCGTATCCGCGTTCTCTGAGAAATTCGCTGCGAGTTCACCGAAGTCTTCGCCGGAGTCGATGCGATTCTTGATGGCCTGGATCTTCTTGCGCGCGTCCGAGTCGCTGGTGGCTTTGTTGTTCTGCAGGTTGCCGGGTTGCGCGGTGGGCTGGTCGGTGACCTGAATCTCGGCGAGGTGATACGCGGGTTCAGGGAGATCGAACCCACTCTTGTGCGCTTCGTAGTAGTTGGTCACATCGGCGTCGGTGACGGTGATGCGGGAGTTGATCTCCTTGTTGATGAGCTTGTCCTGGGTGAGGTTGCGGCGGACGTCGCGACGGAGCTCGTCGAGGGTGAGATTGGAGGCCTTGAGCTTGGCCTGGAACTGGTCCTCGGTGTAGGGGGCCTTCATTTCGGCGAGCTTGGCATCGACTTCGGCGTCGGTTGCAGTGAGGTTCTGCTTGGCGGCGCGCTGCTCGACGATGGCCTCCACGATGAGCGTGTGGAGGATGTTGAGCTTGAGCGAGTCGGCCTGATCGGGCGAGGGGGATTGCTGCTTGGCGTTGCTGGCCAACTGCGCGGTGTAGGCCTTGTCGACGTCGGTCTGGAAGATCGGATGACCGTTGACGGTGGCCACGACGCCCTGTTGCGGGCCTTTGTGACAGCCGGCAAGGAGGATGAGAGTGGAAGCTAAGGTGAGGCTGATCGTGCGAAAAGTCTGAGGCATCGGGGAGGATTCCTGACGCCGCGGGGGATGAACCGCGGCTTAGTGAAGTTTACAGCTTGCCGAGCTCTACAGTGCGGACGCTGGTGATGGCTTCGACCTGGCGGAGAGCTCTGAGAGCCTGGTCGAGCTGGGGAGGGGTGGCCAAATCTGACTGGGCTAAATCTGACTGTGCTAAATCTGACTGGGCTAAATCCAACTGGACGACGGCGAGGGCGTGGCCTTCACCGGGCTTTGAACCTTTGGATGGCTTGGCGCGGCCGAGGGCGAAGCTGGCGATATTGAGCTTGGCCTCGCCGAGGATGGTGCCGATGCGGCCGATGACGCCCGGGACGTCCTGGTTGCGGATGATGACGAGGGTTCCGGCGAGTTCGGCTTCGATGTCGATGCCGTCGTAGCTGAGCAGGCGCGGCGAACTGCCGTGCAGCACGGTGGCGAGGCCGGTCCAGGTGCCCTGCTCGTCTCCGCTGGAGCCCTTGCGGGTCCAGTGCAGGGAGAGGCGGAGGGTAGTGCCGGTGCCTCCGCTGATTTGCTCGCGCTTGTCTTCCTGAACGCGGATGCCGCGCTCGGCGGCTGCGGCGGAGGCGTTGATGCGATTGACGCCGTCGGCTCCGTGGAGAATTCCGGCGATGGCGGCGTTGCGGATCATGTCGGTCTTGAGCTGTGCGAGGCGGCCGTTGTAGGTGAGCGAAATGCTCTCGACGTTGCCGCGGGCATCCTTGCTGCCTCCGGCTTCGTCGGAACCGGCGGCGTGGCCGAGCAACTGGCCGAGGCGCGAGGCCATCTCGATGTAGGGCGAGACTTCGGCGTACTCCTCTTCCGAGAGAGAGGCGACGTTGACAGCGTTCTGGACGACGCCGAGCTTGAGGTAGTCGCGGACCTGGTTGGCGAGCTGAATGCCGATGGCTTCCTGTGCCTCGTCGGTGGAGCCGGCGATGTGCGGGGAGAGCAGGATGTTGTCGAGGCCGAAGTAGGGCGAGTCCTTAAGCGGCTCCTTGCGGAAGACGTCGAGGGCGGCGCCGGCGACGTGGCCGGAGGCGATGGCCTCGGCGAGAGCGTCGTCGACGATGAGCTCCCCTCGCGCGCAGTTAATGATGCGGATGCCCTTCTTCATGATGGCGATGGAATGCTTGTTGATGAGGCCTTCGGTTTGCGGCGTCAGGCCAACATGCAGCGAGAGGAAGTCGGAGGTGGAGAAGATTTCGTCAATGGGGACGAGGGTGACGCCGTTTTCTCTCGCGATGACGGGAGCAATGAAGGGGTCGTAGCCGATGAGGTCCATGCCGAAGGCCTTGGCGCGGCGGGCGACTTCGAGGCCGATGCGGCCGAGTCCGACGATGCCGAGGGTCTTGCCGCGGAGTTCGGAGCCCTGGAGGGATTTCTTCTCCCACTTGGCGGCGTGCATGGTGGCGTTCGCACGGGGAATGGCGCGGCACATCGAGATCATGAGGCCGAGCGTGAGTTCGGCGACGGCGGTGGCGTTGGCGCCGGGGGTGTTCATGACGACGATGCCGCGGCGCGTGGCCTCGGCGGCGTCGATGTTGTCGACGCCTACACCGGCGCGGCCGATGATGCGGAGCTTGGGAGCGGCGGCGAGCAGCGCTGCATCCGCCTGTACCGCCGAGCGAACGATCAGGGCGTCGGCGTCGGCGAGTTCGGCGGGAAGTCCTCCGGGAGCGATCTGGTCGGCGGTGACGATGTTCCAGCCGGGCTCCTTCTGAAAGATGGCAAGGGTAGCGGGTGAGACTTTCTCTGCGAGAACGATCTTCAAAACATCTCCTGGAAATTCGATTAGCGCAAAATTCGCAACACTTCTAGTGTAGCCCGGTTGGCAGCCGTTGCCTGAGCCGAAGCTTCAGGGGATGAAAAAGTCTTTGTAAAGATTGGACGCTCCGGGGAATGGCCGCCGTGCGGCAGGCTTCGACTGGTTGCGATGCGAGCTGGCTTCTGGTTGGAGTACCTGACGCAGCAATGCCCGTCACCGGCTACCGGGGACGGGCATTGCTGGTGCGTGGACTACTTTCCGGGCGCGGCCTTG
>DATCDL010000015.1:0-4570 GCA_036510715.1 Acidobacteriaceae bacterium | reverse complement strand
CTGATTCCGACTGGCACGGTTACATTTCGCGATGGTTCCTCGGTGCTCGGAACCTCGGCAGTGGACGGAAGCGGGATTGCCAGCCTGCAGAACGCTTCGCTTGCGGTGGGGTCACATACGATCTCGGCGAGCTACAGCGGGGACACCAGCTACTCGACTGCTTCGGCCATGCTGATCCAGACAGTACAGAGCGCGACCACGCAAATCACGCTCACCTCCAGTTCGAATCCAGCCATCTACGCGACACCGCTAACCTTTGTGGCAACCGTCATCGGCAACGGTGGGATTGCAACGGGTTCGGTCGCGTTCACCGACGGGGGTGTTTTGATTGGAACAGCGTTGCTGAACTCCAACGGCGTCGCAACGCTTACGCTATCGACGCTGGCTCCGGGTACACACACGATCGTTGCCAACTATGCAGGGGACAGTAATATCAGCGCGTCGAGCTCGACGCCCGATGTGGTTGCGGTGAAGCAACTGACGTCGGTTGCACTGGCTTCAAGTGCCAACCCGGCAACGACTCTCAGTTCGATTGTTCTGACGGCAACGGTAAGAAACAGCGGTGTAGGACAAGCCACGGGGACGGTGACGTTCACGGATGGATCTACCCAGTTGGGGATTGCGATGCTCAATGCCAGCGGTGTCGCTTCGCTCACTGTTCCTCTGTTGAGCGCAGGCAATCATTCCTTGCTCGCGAGTTATGCGGGCGACACTCAGAACTTTCCGGGCACCTCGTCGAGCGTTCCCCAGGGAGTAACGCTTCGCCCTACGACGGTCGCCATCACCAGCTCAAACACAGATACAACCAATCCGCAGCAGGTTACTTTGATCTCGGCTGTAGGTTGGTCGGGTCCTGTTCCACCCACTGGAACGGTGACGTTCGCCGTGGGGACGCTGGTTCTGGGAAGTAGCCAGATCGACGCCATTGGCATAGCGACACTTACGGTAATTCTTCAGCCGGGGACTGCGAGCGTTGTGGCAACGTACAGTGGCGATGCCTCCTATGCAGGCTCGAACTCGCTGGCGACATCGATCTCCGGAGGCATCGCAACGCAGTTCGCGATTGTGGTGAATCCGACGAGCCTCTCAGTTCCAACCGCGCAGCACGCGAGCGTCAATATTGGCATCACGTCCTTGAAGGGGTTTTCCGACACGTTGGAACTTGGGTGTCTCGGTCTCCCCTTCGCTGCGACATGCACGTTCAGTAAGCCGCAGGTGGATCTTGCTGCGAATGGGAGTGAGACGGTTCAGCTGGTGATCGATACCGGTAACCCGTTGGGCGCAGGTGCGACTGCGAGCGTGGAGAGAAGCCGGTCCGCTGGGATACTGCTTTGCTTGCTGCCATGCCTGCTGGGAATTGGTTTTGGAGCGAGCCGCCGCAAGATCAGCATGAGTACCTCGCTGCTGCTTGTTTGCCTGTTTGCGATTACCTTCTCCGCTGTAGGGTGCTCTGGCTTGCACATGGGTGCAACGCCGCCGGGGTCGTATACGTTCAAGGTCACGGCATCGGGGAAGGGAAGTGGAACGACGCTATCGCAGCCGATAACGCTGACGGTGACGCAATGACGTGGTGGGTGCGGCAGATGTTTTCCATGGTCGCGATACTCGCTTTGATGCAGACCTTCTCGCCAGCATTGAACGCACAGAATATTGCGACGGCAAAAAGTCCGGGCAGCTATATCGCGATCGGAGGTGAGGGCTCGGCCTTCCAGGCAGATTATGGGCAGCGGTTGGTCTATGGCGGCGTTCTCTTCGCCGATGTAAATCTAACGTGGCGTTTCGGCTTCGAAGGGGAGGCGCGGTATCTTCGCCTCAACAGCTTCGAGAATGTTACCGAGACAAATTATTTTGTGGGGCCGCGGGTGATGTTGAGGCCCGGGCCCATACGGCCTTACGCAAAGTTTCTTGTTGGAGCGGGGAAGATCACGCTGCCTGAGGGGTACGCCCAGGGGACGTTCCTTGCGTATGCTCCGGGCGGCGGTGTGGACTATATTGCCGGCGACCGGTTGACGATACGTCTGCTCGACTTCGAGTATCAAGTCTGGCCGGGCTTTTCGTCATATGGAGAGCTCCGTCCCTACGGCTTCAGCACGGGATTCAGCATTCGATTGAATCCGGCAGAGCACTATCCCAAGAATGCGGGACGTTCGCGCTGGCACTAAACATTGCTGGCTGGATGAAGGTCGCGCCGGAGAGAAGAGCCGATTCAGGGCTCGACAGAGGTTGAGCGAATGGTTTGCAGGATGCCGCTCAGGATGGCGGTCGGAGTGGGCGGGCAGCCTGTCACAACGGTGTTGACCGGAATGACATTGGCAACGCCGCCTCGGCTGGCGTAGCTTGTTCCAAACATTCCTCCGCATGCACCGCAGTCACCGATCGCAATGACTAGTTTTGGATCGGGCATGGCGTCGTAGGTGCGCTTTAGCGCCTCTTCCATATTCACTGAAACAGGGCCGGTTACAAGCAGGAGATCGGCGTGGCGCGGGCTTGCGACGAATTTAATGCCAGCTCCCTCCAGGTTGTAATAGGGATTGGTCAATGCCTGGATCTCCAGTTCGCAACCGTTGCAGGAACCTGCGTCGACGTGGCGTATGCAGAGTGCGCGTCCAAGAACTCCAAGGACGTCGTCCTGCAAGGTTTCGAGCGTTGGCGTCGAGTGCTGCGGAGACGGAAGTGGCTCGGTCAGCAGACCTGTATGCAGCATGCGTGAAAGTGTGTTCCACATGGTTAGCTCACCCGTCGTGTCCGCTATAGGAAAGGTTGAAAGATTTATTGATCAGAGGGAAGTCGGGCACGATATTGCCCAGGATGGCGTAGTCGATCAGCGGCCAGTTCTGCCACGAAGGGTCGTGTGCGTGGCAGCGCCGAATGGTACCAGCGGGGCCGGTTTCGAGAGCAATCATGACAGGGCCACGCCAACCTTCGATGAGTCCGATGCCGAGAAGATTTGCGGCTGGAGTGGACACCGTGGTCTGAATTTCTCCGCGGGGAAGAGTCGTGAGAAGTACGCGGCAGAGTCGCAGGGATTCCATGACTTCGTCGAAACGCACCTGCACCCTGGCGGCAACATCGCAGCCGGATTGGGTGACCATTTTTACAGCGAGCGCATGATAGGGAGACCACGGATGGTCAACTCGCAGGTCGCAGGCGATGCCGGATGCGCGGGCGATCAAGCCGATTGCCCCAAGCTTCTCTGCGATATTTTTTTCGAGCCTTCCGGCTTCGCGGAAGCGATCCTGTAGGCCGGCATGATTGTCGTAGATGGAACGCAGATTTATTACAGAGGATTCCAACGCGTTGTACAGGTCGAGGAGCAGGGAGTGTGCAGCTTCAGATAGATCAACGGCGACTCCTCCGGGTACTACATAATCGAGCAAATAACGAGCTCCGAAGGCGACGGTGTTGGCCCGCAGCAGGGTTTCTTTCATTGCCGAAAAATGTGTGAGTCCGAAGGCGAAGCCAGCATCGTTGCCGAGCGCGCCTAGATCTGCAATGTGATTCGCAACGCGCTCATGCTCCAGCGCGAGGGCGCGAAGAGCGATGGCTCGCGGCGGACAGAGGGTCTCGGTGATGGCTTCGAGCGCGGAGCAATAGGCCCAGGAGAAGGCGACTGCTGAATCGCCGGAGACGCGAGCGGCTAAGCGATGGGCGGCCTGTTGCGAGAGGCTCTCAAACAGCTTGGCCACACCTTTGTGCGTGTAACCGAGTCGCTCCTCGAGACGGAGAACCTTTTCTCCGACGACAGAGAAGCGAAAGTTTCCGGGCTCGATGGTTCCTGCATGGACAGGGCCTACGGAGATTTCGTGGACGCCATCGCCCTGGACGGAGACGAAGGGATAGGGTTCGGAGGCGGCGGGAAATGGATGGCTTCCATCGACGTCGCGGCGCAGCGGGAAGACAGTCTCGGGCCAGCCGCCGTGGCGCAACCAACTGCGCGTGTCGAGTTCGTCGGTCGATAGTCCCAGGAGGTCGTACACCGCCCGCTGCATGCGGAGCGCAGCGGGGAACGACGCGGCG
This sequence comes from Acidobacteriaceae bacterium, assembly GCA_036510715.1. Classification (GTDB taxonomy): domain Bacteria; phylum Acidobacteriota; class Terriglobia; order Terriglobales; family Acidobacteriaceae; genus Granulicella. The sequence goes on along the minus strand of DATCDL010000015.1, from coordinate 553 downwards.
ATGCTCGGATAAGAGGGCGTAGAGATGTCTGCGATGCGGTGTTCGACTACGAGCACGGTGTCTGGCAACAGATATGCTGCGTTGATGCGGAAGCCAAGGTCCCGGTCACGATCATCGGTTCCCCAGAGTGTGAGGAAGCGGGCGCCAGATTCCTGCAATTCCTCGGTCACCTGCGACCATTGCTGGCGATCGACGTACAGACGCGTGCTCGGTATGTTGGAGGGCAGTGTGACCTGTTGCTGGTGCGTCGTGTTCGTCGACATCTTCAGCCTCCAATCAGCAGGGCGGCAGCACGGTACCACTCTGCCAGTACGTAGGGAATGTAGACACCCAGCATGAGTACGATCGCAAGATGTAGGAAGACAGGAAACAGCGCGGGTGAGTAAGGTAAGCGCGGCGCATCGCTGTCTCCGAAGACCATGGGCTGGACCTTGCGGAAGATGGCGGCAAAGGCGACGGCGAGTGCGATGAGAAGGAAGGGAGTCGTCCAGGGATGCTCTCGCATGGCGGTGGTCAGGATGAGAAATTCGCTGGCGAATACGCCGAACGGAGG
>DATCDL010000014.1:0-5229 GCA_036510715.1 Acidobacteriaceae bacterium | reverse complement strand
CCAGATCTTCGACTCCTGGGTAGGCGCGCTCTCCATCACCGACTACCGCCAATATTGCCTCGCCCCCACCACCGAACTCGTCAAGCGAGTGAAGGCCCTCGGCGTTCCCGTAATTTATTTCGGCGTCGACACCGCCTCGCTACTCCCTGCCATGAGCGAAACCACCGCCGATGTCCTCGGCCTCGACTGGCGCATTCCTCTCGACGAAGGCTGGCGTGCCGCCGGAGCTGGCTGCGCCGTGCAGGGAAATCTCGATCCGATCACACTCTTCGCCCCGGAGAATATCCTCGAAGCACGCGTCCGCGAAGTCCTTGCACTCGCAGCAGGACGTCCCGGCCACATCTTCAACCTTGGCCACGGCATCGTGCCCGAGACTCCGGTCGAGAGCGTAATCCAGGTAGTCAAATGGGTGGAGCAGTATGGTGTCTCAGCGACGCCAAAACCACGCAATCCAGCAGCCAGGGAATGGGCAGCAAACGCATGAGTCAAACCTCCGCAATTCTTCTCCTGGCCCACGGCACGCCAGACAAGCTTGGCGAAATGTCCGAGTACCTGCAAAAAGTAACGGGCGGTCGCCCCATGCCGCAGGCGGTTGTCGAAGAGTTGCAGCATCGTTATGCCGAAATTGGTCTGCGTGAGGAGCCTTTGTCTGAAGGTCCTCCGCTCACCCGCTGGACGCTGCTGCAAGGCCACAGGCTCAGCGAACGTCTCGGCCAGCGCGTCTACGTCGGCATGCGCAACTGGCATCCCTACATCGCCGATGTCGTAGCCCGAATGAAGGCCGACGGCGTCAAGCATGCTCGCGTCCTCTGCCTCGCGCCGCAAAACTCCCGCACCTCGACAGGCCTCTACCGCCGAGCCTTGATGGAGGCCGTCGGTGACAGCTTCACCGTCGATTTCATCTCTGGCTGGGCCGACGAACCGCTGCTCGCGCAAGCCTTCGCCGAGCGCATGTGGCCAGCCTGGGCCGAAGCCTGCGCCGCCACCAGCGCTGCGGCTGGTAAACCAGTTCGTGTCCCCATCCTCTTCACTGCACATGCCGTTCCCTGCCGCACCATCATGTCCAGCGCTCCGAACGATCCCGCCAGCCCGTCTGCTCGACCCGGCGCGCCCGTTCCCGCCGACGGCATGCAACACTATGGCCACGCGCAGAAGCCCGACCCCTATCCTGTCGAATGCAAGCACACAGCCATGGCCATCGCGAACGCGTTGCGACCCGTAGGCCTGACCGACGCCGACTGGTACTTCGCCTTTCAGAGCCAGGGCATCGCCGGCACTCCGTGGATTTGTCCCACCGTGCCTGACACCCTCAAGACGCTCGCCGATGCCGGCCACAAGGGCGTCGTTCTACAGCCCGTCGGCTTCCTCTGCGACCACGTCGAAGTTCTCTACGACATCGACATCGACTTCAAGGCACAAGCTGCAGCGTTGGGCATGAAGCTCTGGCGCGCTGAAAGCCTCAACGACTCTCCGACGCTCATCCGCGCCATCGACGAGGCGCTCCATCGCACCTCAACACGGCTTGACCCCAACGCCGCACCCGAGCCTCCGATGCGTCCCCGCCCCACCCCCGTCGCCACATCATGAGACGCATTGCCATCGTAGGCGGAGGCATCGCCGGCCTTGCCGCAGCGTATGAACTGGAGCTCGCACGCAAGCGCGGAGCCGATCTCGACTGGCAGCTTTACGAGGCCAGCAATCGCCTCGGCGGCATCGTAGAAACCACGCGCCACACCACCGATGCAGGAGACTTCGTCCTCGAAGGTGGCCCCGATGGCTGGGTCACCGAGAAGCCCTGGGCCCGGGATCTCGCCATCGAACTCGGCCTTGAGACCTCGCTCATCCCCAGCAACGACGCCACCCGCAAGACCTACATCCTCATCGACAACAAGCTCCAGCCCATGCCCGACGGCATGCGCATGATGGTCCCCGAGAATCTCTCCACCCTCGAAGCCTCCCCGCTCTTCAGCGCCAAGGCCCGCGCCGCATACGCCGCTGAGCCTGCCCGCGCCGAAGAACTCAAAGCCTCAGCACCGGACGCCGACGAATCCGTCGCCGACTTCGTCCGCCGCCACTTCGGCGAAGAGGTCCTCGCCAAAATCGGAGCACCACTCCTCTCCGGAGTCTTCGGAGGCGACGTCGAGCGACTCAGCGTGCGCTCCGTCATGCCCGCATTCGTCGCCATGGAGCGAGAGCACGGCTCCCTCATCACAGCCCTCCAGGCGAAATCCAAAGCCCGCGGCAGTCGTCCGCAGCAGCCAATCTTCACCACCCTCAGCAACGGCCTCTCCACCCTCGTCGACGCACTCATCTCCCAGCTCCCCCCCGACCGCATTCACCTCAACAGCTCTGCCCTCTCGCTCAAACGCGAGGGCAACACGTGGTGCCTCCGCACCTCCGCCCCCTCGGACCGCAGCATCCCCGGCAAGAGCAAGCGGCACTGCCATCACATCTTCCTCGCCACACCTGTCGACACGACCCGCGTTCTGCTCCAGCCCCGCCACCCCGACGCTGCCGCCCTCATCCCGCAGGACGCCAGCTCGGCAGTCCTCGCAGCCTTCTGCTGGCCCGCCGAAACCGCGGCTTCCTTCAAAGTTCCCAGCGGCTTCGGATTCCTTGTCCGCCAATCCCCCGACCAGCAGCATCAACTTCTCGCCGCCACCTTCGTCGACCAGAAATTCCCCCATCGCGTCCCCGCCGGCGGCCGCATCCTCCGCGTCTTCTTCGGTGGCCCAACCGCCGAAGCCCTCGAAACCCAATCCGATGAGGCCATCGCAACCGACGCCCTCGCGCAGCTCAACAAAATCCTCGGTCCGCTGCCCTCACCCGACGCCGCCCTCACCACCGTCCGCCGCTGGCCGCGCAGCCTCCCGCAATATGAGGTCGGCCACCTCGAACGCATCGCCGAACTCGACCTCCGCATTGCCGCCATCGGTGGCCTCACCCTGCTCGGCAACGGCTATCGCGGAGTCGGCCTGCCCGATCTCATTCGCGACGCCCGCGCAGCCGTCCGCAACCTCTTCCCCCGCAAAGCGTAAAATCTCAACATGGGAATTACTCGCCAGCAAGCCCTCGACTGCCTCGCCTCCGACGACCTCATTGGCATCGGCATGGAGGCCGACGCCGTCCGTCGCAGCCTCCATCCCGAAGGAGTCGTCAGCTACACCATCGACCGCAGCCTCGACTGCACCAGCGCCGACCTCGGCGCCCTCTACGACCAGGTCCGCAAGACCGTCGAGATGGGTGCCACCGGCGTCGTCCTGCACAGCGACGTCCAGCAGCGCGTCCAGCTCGGCCACTTCGAAACCCTCTTCGCCGGCATCAAGCAGCGCTTCCCCGAGGTCTGGCTGCACGGCCTCTCGGCGACCCAGATCCTGGCCCTCGCCGCATCATCCCGACTCTCTCTACGCGACACCATCGCCCGCCTGCACGACGCCGGCCTCGATTCCATCGCCAGCAACGCCGTCATTCTCGACGACGAAGTTCGCCATCGCGTCGCCCCCGACAAGTGCACCACCGCCGATTGGATCAGCGTCCATCGCACCGCCCACCAGCTCGGTCTCCGCACCACCGCGACCATGATCTTCGGCGTCGGCGAGACCATGGCCCAGCGCATCGACCACCTCGAAACTCTCCGCAACCTGCAGCAGGAGACCGGAGGCTTTACCTCCTTCACGCCGCTCGCGCATCAGGCCGGTTCCGCGCCCTTCGACGTCCCCGAGCCCACCGCCGTCGAATACCTCAAGACCCTCGCCGTCAGCCGCCTCTATCTCGACAACATCGAAAACCTGCAAGGCTCCTGGGCCACCCAGGGCCTCAAAGTCCTCCAGATGGGCCTCCGCTTCGGAGGCAACGACGTAGGCTCAGTCCTGCTCGAAGAGCGCTTCGGCAAACCCGGCGGAGCCACCGAAGAAGAACTCCGCCGCATCATCCGCGAAGCCGGCTTCAAGCCAGCCCAGCGCGACACAATCTACCAGACCATGTTCCTCAATTAAGCCATTTTCAATCCAGCCTCAGCAATCGCCGCAGAGATCGCCTCATCCGCCACACCCTGCTTCCGCAGGCTCTCGGTCAAAGCCGCCAGGTTAGACCCCTCGAGCTTCTCAAGGTCCTTACGCAATCCCTGGCTGATATACGCCTTGATGAGACCTTGATAGCCGGAAAATCCAAGCATCGGCGCAATCTCCTTCAGATCCTCGATGACATGTTCCGGGATCCGCAGGCTGATCGAGGTCATCACCCGCTCTTGGCTCATCTGCTCTCGCATACGTGCTCTAGCTGTCCTCATATTCTCTCCTCTCGTGGCTTGTAGCCGGTCGCGCAGAGACGATTCGAATCGTGTCCGCATCGCGTTGCACATGCGCCACGAAGCACAACCTCCCTGACGCGTTCATCCCCAACACAGCCATCCTGTACTCCTCGTCGACAGTCGCGTCGAAGTACTGCGACAGACGATCAAAGAAAACCTCACAGGCTGGCTCAAATCCCATGCCGTGCTTCGCGCGGTTTTCAATTGCCTTCAGTCCGTCCCATACAAACATCTCCCCGCGGTACAGATAATAGACATCCACACTGTATGTATATACTTTGTATATTCAAGCGTCAATTGCCAACCCCAACACCTTCGCAACACATGCCCTTGCGCGCTCTCACGTAAAATCGGGTTGCACCCTTCTTCTACCCGGAGAGCTCTCTGCTAAGTCAACTCAATGCGCTCGCCCTGTTCCTGACTTCGCATGGCCTCGGGCACTACTGGAAGACGCACTATGCGGACCACACCTTCCGCAACGTCTATCGCTGGAACGCCTTCGACATCAGCCTGCTGGTGCCCTATTTCCTCGTCATGATCATCCTGGCGTTCTACGGCATTCACCGCTACCAGCTGGTCTGGCTCTACTACCGCAACAGGCGCAACGAAGCCCACTCCAACCAACCACCCGCCGCCTTCGCCGAAGAAGACCTGCCCTTCGTCACCATCCAGCTGCCCATCTACAACGAGCAGTTTGTGATCGACCGCCTGCTCGACGCCTGCTGCCGTCTGGACTACCCGCGCGACCGCTTCGAAATTCAACTGCTCGACGATTCGACTGACGAAACCGTTGGCGTGGCCTCAGCGATGGTCGCCCGCTTTGCTGCCGGGACCCAGGGCTTGGCGCCGCAGCCCGTCTATTATCTGCACCGCACCAATCGCCACGGATATAAAGCCGGAGCCCTCGAAGAAGGCCTGCA
>DATCDL010000013.1:0-2402 GCA_036510715.1 Acidobacteriaceae bacterium | reverse complement strand
GAATGTGAGCGACTCGCCATGAACGATGATCGCAACCAGGATCATCTGCAAGATGATCAACCCGCCCGCAAAGAACCAGACGGGAATTTTCAATCTATTCATCGACCCTCCGCCTCAACAGATTTGCGGATGTAATGCGGTATCTGATGAAAACGCTTTGCGAAATTAAATGCGCCTCCATTATAGGGGGTTCAACGAATGACCTTTTCCCTAACTGGGCACTCCGCACTTGGCCGTGTAAGGTGCCAGCCGTCGATATGTCCTTGGCTTGATTGCCGCGCATGATGGAGAAACAAAAACGCCCTTCACTTTTCCGATACTTGTGTTGAGATTGTGCATGGATATGCGCCCGCGAGACAAATCCGAAGGAACCAATCTTTCAACCGTTCGCGGTACAGCTTGGGCTCACTTGCTCAAGGTCCAGACGTGGGAGAAAGCGTCAGGTCTGTGAAGTATTCCCTTGCACGACCTTGTTTTACTCGCGGGTCACGTTCCGTTCCAATGTATTCAGCAAGAAATTCAAGAAGTCCTTCTACTTTTGGCGTGAGTCGAGATGAACCGGAAAAAAGCGCACACAATGTGATCGGTTCCGGCTTCCACAGCGGGAGAATCGGCACAAGCCCAGCCCTGTTGTCTGGGTGCTTGGCCATCCACAGCGGAAGGACGGTGATGCCAAGACCGTCGAGCGCAAACGGCAGATTAATGCCGGGATCACTCGTCACGACGTGAAATGCAATGTTTGGACTGACCTCTTTCGATCCGCGGGACAGCTTCCAAATTCCGGAGCCCGCACACCGATGGACGGCGAGTTCGTCGGGATTAGCCGGACTGCCAAATGCGTTCACGTATGCCGGACTCGCGAAGAGCCCTCGTGCAGTCCCAGGATAGGACCGGACCCGCCGTACCGAGTCCTTTGGTGCTTTGAGTTTGAAGAACACGTCCACATCTTCACGGGGTTCCTGATCCCAACCAAAAGAGTACGGCTCAATTTCCATTTTCAGAGACGGAAAGCGAGTGATGAAGTCCTTAAGCAGCGGCGCGAGTATCTCGCGGGCCATGGTCAGCGGGCACGCGATCTTGATCGTGCCACTTGGGTCAGAGCGGCGAACCTCTAGGGATTCTTCCCCATCTGTGAGCGTACGCAGCGCGCGTCTGCAGGCGAGAAGATACTCCCTGCCCGCGTCTGTCAAAATCAATCCTTTCGGACCCCTATGAGCCAGAAGTAGCCCCAGGTGCTTTTCAAGGCGAGTGAGAGATCTGCTTACAGTCGACGCTGGTTGATGTAACGTCTTCCCGGCAGCGCTCATTGTTCCTGCCTGCGCGGCGATTACAAAAGTCCGGACATCGTTTAGATCAACGTGGTGCGGCATGATGTGTTCCGACAAGTCACTGGTAATAACAGTGCTTCTTTCCTGGGAAGTCTCAGGTGTTCAAATTTCCGCCAACGAAGCACACCAGATTCTTGTTCGCGAAGATCCTACAGTCATTGTCATTCATTCGTTGCTCTAGCGCAAAGCAGCTTTGCGTGTATCGGGGCCCCGGAAACACCGCGTCTCGCATCTGTTCTATAGACGACATACGACGAGCTGCCTCCACCTGATCTCAAGTGAGCGACTGGCGCGGAGAACTTAGAGGCAACAACCAGATGTAAACCATTGAGAAAGAGCGAAGAAGATATGAAAGTTTTGGTTACTGGTGCAACGGGAAATGTGGGCTCTTTGGTGGCCGGGGAACTCTTGAAGCGTGGCGCAGAAGTCCGTGCGTTGATTCGTAAACCCGACGCCGATCATAAGCTGCCAGCAAGCGTTGAGGTGGCCATCGGCGATTTGCTTGATCCCGTTTCCATAGAAGAAGCGATGAAAGGCGTGGACAAGCTCTTCCTGTTGAATGCCGTCGTTGCGGATGAGTTGACGCAGGCGCTGATCGCATATGGCATCGCCAAACGGATCGGTTTGAAGCATGTCACCTATCTGTCTGTCTTCAAGGTGCAGGAGTTCCGCGACGTGCCTCATTTCGCCTCTAAGCTTGCCGTCGAGGGTGCATTGCGTGAGTTCGGTGTGCCGTACACCATTCTGCGTCCCGGTTACTACATGCAGAATGATATCGGCTTGAAGGATGCTCTGACTGGACCTGGCCTCTACCCAATGCCTCTCGGTACCGCCGGGATCGCCGCCGCAGACATGAGGGATATAGCGGAAGCGGCCGCGATCTCGCTCACAGAAGAGGGTCATGAAGAACAGACCTACGACATTGTGGCCCCCTCGCTTATCAGTGGCCCGGGAAACGCCGCATTATGGAGCAAACTGCTCGGCAAAGAGATTAGGTACACGGGACACGACTTCGACCAGTGGGAAAAGGGCATGCGCGCGCGAATGCCAAGTTGGAATGCCTTCGATCTCCGA
>DATCDL010000012.1:0-13908 GCA_036510715.1 Acidobacteriaceae bacterium | reverse complement strand
CAACTGGCGTTGCAGCTGAACGATTGGTTCGGGGATGGGGGATGTGATTTTGCTGGCCAATATCAGCCGACCTCATCGGCTGATTGAACTTAGCAATGCGCCTCAGATGGCGTCACGCACGCTTGCAGAAAACTCACCGCGCTGCTGCGTCAACCGCTCTGTTGCCGTGGAGATCAATCTGGAGGCCTGTTCGAGTTTCTGGAGGCATTGCGGATCCTGCCGGATCACGACCCTCTCCACCACTCGCTCAACAATTCTCACGATCGGCTCAGGCAGAGTCGTCCCACAACGCCGGCAATTGGCTCGATCACTCCATTGGACGAGTTCGCAACTGCGGCAACGAACCTTATCCCGTTCCTCGCTCATACTTTTACCTCTCGATTGAGAATGTGCAGGCTCAGACGATAAGGCTTTGCCCACAATCTGTTCGGGCTGGCATTTCGTCAGTGTGTCCGAATGGGCCCACAGCCGAAGAAGCCGCGTTTGAGGTGATCATTCCAATCACCTGTTCCCAGTACGGTGAACAACGCGTCTCTTTGCCAGCCTGGTTGAGGAAGATGGCGGCCATCACTTCGCTGACCGCAAACAGACCACTTGCCGAGGAATGTCAATCGAAGACCAAGAGGCCCTGGCCACGGTCGTCACAGCGGAATTGGGGATCGCCAGCGGAAGCCTGGTGTTCCGGATGCGGGCACACCGGCAACCCACCAACGCAGGAGTGCGTTTCGAAACGTATGAATGCAAACTAAAGAAGACGCTGCCCGCTCAACCAACCGTCAACTGTTTATCGACGACTGGGACGCCGGGTAGGTCTCCGACGGCGCTCGCCGCATGAATGAGCAGATGCCTGGTGGACTCGGTCAGAGAGTTGAGATCACCGCCCTCAAAATAGACCAGAGCTTTGAGGCACTCGCTTGGCTGAAACGCTGGACCAAACAAGGAGCGCGCGGCCGCCAAGCCTCTCGCTAACGAAACACCGTTGCCCAGAAGAGCGGCGACGTCGAAGTAGTCCTTGGCCTCGACTCTCTGCAAAAGAACTTTTACTTTGGTCGCGAGGAGATCCTCCAGTGAAGCAACCTGGACAATTCCGTCGTCCGTCCATTGTGGTTTTCCGACACGGCCAAAGGTAATCGAACCGAAGAACGAAACCTTAACTGCAGGCTCATTGGAAGCATCGGTGGAAGCCAGGACGGTGAGCGTGTCCAGACTTTCCTGCAAGACCTGAGCTGTCCTGAGAAACGGAAGTGACTCTTCAAGCGACGCGTGGTCGAGAGCGCGCTCCGTGAAGAAATCGAAGTCAATCGACGCTCGGTGGCCCAGGCGAAGTGCAATGGCCGTTCCTCCATAGAGCACAAAGCCAAGGTCCTTGATCGGACCGAGCTTATGCCATAACCGCAGCTGCGGCGCGGGCAGTATCCCAAGGTGAGGAGAGAACGAACCCATCACGCCACTCTCCGTTGCGGGAGGGCGGGCACTTCGCCAGGCTCGGAGACGCCTAGCCGGTAATGCCAGTACGCCCACGATCTCTCATTGAACTCCCCGGCCTCAGCTCCCTGAAGCACGGCCCTCAGATACTCCTCATCCACGAGCTTGAAAAGGGCCCGAACGTCGTCATAGTCTCCGATGTTCATGATCTGGGCAACGATGCGTTCGGGTTGCATGAGGGCCTCATCCGGGGCCTTCCACCAGACATACTTTGTTGCCCAACGGCGCAGTGGCTCTTGTTCCAAAGTTTTCATCGATCACCTCTGGGCCAACGATGGTCTCCCGACCTTCCAGCAACCTCATTCACTTAATTCCATCTACAGGATAATGCAAGGCCCTTCGCTGGACGGCCGTTTCTCTTCTCTCTGGAAGGACATTACCGCGACTGAAACGAGTACAGGCGCGTATCGTGACAGCGCTGTGCCGCCGTCTCGAGCAGGCGTGACTATCCCCTCAACCGAAGAGAGATAGCTGTGCATTCTCATCATTGGCCGTCGGCCAGAGCGATTGTTTCCTGCGCTTTTTCGCAGCCACAGCCGGTTCGAGCAAGTGGATGCCAAATGGCGCGAGGGCTGGTTCTAGAACGAACGCGCCAGCTAGGTCGAGGATTGGGACCGCTTCCGTTTCGGGTTCCGGCTCTACGACCGCTGAGTGCGGTTGCACTTTCTCGCGTTCGTGGCCGAGGTCCCGCCACACAGCATCGGCGGATTCTCCGACACCGGCCTTTTCGACCAACTCCCGCGCCATCGCGCTCATCAGGTCTTCGTCGGTGTCGAGCGCTTGCAATCCTTCGCCCGAGAACTTGCCCTCCATCATCAGCGCGACCAGCATCTTCTTGCCCATCAATCGGAGGCAGGTCTCCTGCATCGTCCCGGAGTAAGTCACGAACTTCACCCGCACCGGGAATCTCTGCCCGATACGCCACGATCTTCGGCTCGATTGACGCAAGGTGTGCAGCGAGTACCCGGTTTCGTAGAAATAGAGTGTTGGAAAGGCCAGCAGGTCCAATCCTGTCTCGACCAGCTTGGGGTGGCAAATCACCACCTCGACGCCGGCCTTCAACTGCCGGTCGTACCAGTCTTCTCGTTTATCGGTAGCGACGGATGACCGCAGGACCGTGACACGGATGCCTTCCTGCCGCAGCACCGTCTCCAGTCGCTGCGTGACATCCTTCTCGCCCGTATAGGTGGCATAGACCTGGCAGCGCCGTCCCTGACGCAGCTCCTCTTTGACGTCAGAGATCAGAGCGCGCTCCTTCGCGTAGAGAGCCTCCCGCGTGAGATTCTCGGGTTCCGTCACCAGGAACTTCACATACTCCTTCGTTTGCGGATCGAAGGCCCGCGCCCAGATCTGGGCGAAGTCATAGGGATGATCCGGATAAAGCAGGAGCGTGTTGAGCAGGATGCTCATCAGGCTCTTGTTGCCGCGATGCGCTTTCATCGCGGAGAGAATATCCTCCTCAAGCTGTTCGTAAGCCTGCTGAAGGGCGTCGTCCATATCCACTGATATGACGCTCTCGTCGTATCGCGGCAGATTGTCCGAGATGTCCTCAAGTGACAGAAACGCCGTCGTGGTCATCAAGAACTTGCCGAAGAGCATCGGTGATGCTCCGGGCTTGCGCAGAACCCGTACCGTCTTCTTGGTCGCCCTGGAACAGGCGTTATCCGCCTCTTCCACCTTCTCGATGGTTTCGAGAACGCCGTACTGCTCCTGGAAGTCCCGCCGGCCTTGCCCTCCATAGGCGAAGCCCTCGCGCACCATCGCGTGCGGCTCCATCCGGTAGAAGATGTTGAACAGGTCGTCGGCATAGCCGCCCATCAGAGTTCCAGTGAGCGCGATCAACCTTTGTGCAGCGCGTCCGAGCACGCCCAGGCCATTGCCTTGCGCTGTGTCGCCGGCCAGTTGGTGCAATTCATCGGCGATGGCGAAATCAAACCACCCGCGCATGTAGCGCCCGATGTATTCGATTGGCGCCATGCGCTGAATGCGCGAACGGTCAGCCTGCCACAGCGCGGAGAAGCGTGTAGTGCCGCCGCGGGGCGCGGTTAGCGCCTCCGAGACCTTGAGTTTGTCGGTGAAGTCGAGCGCGGTCAGCTTCTGCATCTCGGAGTCGAGGATGGCAACGCCGGAATCGGGATTGACGATGCCGCCCAGATTCGGACCGGACTTTGCCTTGAGATAGATGTGCTCCCAGAAGTAACCCAGCTTGCCTTTGTCCTTGCCCGTGATAAAGAAAGTCGGCCCAGGAAAGCGCTTCCGCCATTCCTTGCGGCCAATGCGCCGCATATCGGACAACGCCAGTCGCTTGCCCTCGTACACCGTCCTGCCCTTGCTGAACTTCACCTCGCAGATGCCATGCTGCCGGCTGGGATCGCCGCCATTGCGCATGTCCTCGATCAGGAAAGTGCGTGCGCGTGGGATGGTGAGCAGGACCTCGCGCGCCCATTTGTGCGTGATGTGCGAGGGGCACATGACCAGCGTGGCGCTGGGGCGTCCCTCCGTGAGAACGTGGATCGTGCCGAGCGCCATGAGGGTTTTGCCCGCGCCGCATTCAGCGACGATGCGCGCAGCTTTTGCTGTGCGCAGATATTTCGCTGTACCGGTGATGGCAAGCGCCTGAGCCGGGAGCGCCCTGCGCAGAAGAGCTGCCAGTGCCGGTGCAACGGGGTCTTTGAAGTTCTGCAGTGGCGGATAGGTTTCGAGAATACGCGAGCCCAATTCGACCGCGTGGGCGCGCAGGTAATCGAATGTGGATTCCAAGCGGACACCTCACAAGGGAACATCGTGGGGAGAACTCGGCCGATACTTTGTATAGGGGGATGGGAGGTGCTGGTGAAACTGCGGAAACAGGAGACAAATTGCCGACGATTCGACAACACACCAGGAACACGGAAACACAGAGCGACAGATCTCTTCAATGAGCGTCACGCTCTGCAGGCGCTCTTCTGCTCAAGATTTCTTGCGCGATCGCGACTTCCGAGGACTCATTACTATCCCTGAGTTTCACTGATGCTAAGACGAACTCACTAGAATGGAACCAGGTCTGTTGGCTGCGAGGGGGGATGAATTCGTGTGGATCGAAGAGTTCGTGAATCGCATTGAGAATTCCACATTGACTAAGCCTGGTCTCGATGAAGCGATCGCACTGAAAGAGGCCCATCTGCCGAAGAGGGTTTACAAATACCGTCGAGATGGCAAATACGCACGAGCCAATCTCGAAACCGATACCGTTTGGATGGCGTCGCCTGACGCATATAACGATCCATATGATTGTTCTTTTACGGTAGCCGAGGAGCATGTGGTGGATACTCTTAAGAAAAGCTTGGTGACGGAGTTTGCGAATGTCTACAAACTGCCGGCTGATGTTGCTGATGAGCAGATCGAGAAGGCGATGTCTAGTTCTGAGCCATTGATGTGCGTCGCGGAGTATGTTCAAACGAATTATGGCGTTAACCCAGAAGGCAATCCCTTACAAGCGGCTGAATTCATCTCGCTTAGGGCTCCTTCGATGATCGAAAATACTGTAGGAGTCTTGCGTCAGTGGCGAAAGTTGACGAAAGTTTGCTCATTCAGCGCCGTGAACGACTCCATTCTGATGTGGGGGCACTATGCGCAAGACCATAAGGGGTTCTGTATCGAGTATGACCTCGAGCAGTTGCAACCGGAACATGCGTTTCGTCGCAAGTTGTATCCAGTTATTTATTCTCCGAAGCTTTACGACCTAACTGCCTATGTACAAAAACTGGTTGGGCGGAATCGGCAAGAATTCAATCCTTCTTTGCCGTTATTGGGTGTGCTGCACAAATTTGATGGCTGGAAATATGAGCAAGAGTGGCGTGTTGTTTCTATATCAAAAACGGTCATAGATGACCACGATTGGTCGGTACCGACTCCGAGTCGTGTATTCCTTGGCTCAAAGATGTCTTCCGAAAACATAAAGGCGGTGAGGAAAATCTGCGAGCAAAGGAATATCGATGTGCTTCAGATGGAGCTTGCGGAAGACAGGTTCCAATTGCTGCCGCGACCAATCCAACCTCACGGTTAAGGTCGTGTCGAAGGGGCCGGAAACAGTGATGCCGACAGGGCGAATCGAGGCCAAACTATCGGTCCGTTCCTCTCCGGAAAGCTCAGAACGCGGGATCGCAGGCCATCCCCGATCCACGCAAGCACTTCCTCCGTTGTCGCCGAGATCAGAACAGGCTGGCATCCGATGCCATCAATCTCCTCGATCCTCTTCTTTCCCTCGACGATCCCAAGGATGTGCTCTGCCCATGTCGGATCGGCGGGCAGCCCAAGGAAGCTCACCAGCGTGGCCCACGCCTCCTCGCGCCGGTATCGCAACAGGATCGTCTGCCCCGCGCTCCCATTGGTGTGGAGGTACCGGGACACCGCCAGCAGATGACGCACAGGAAGTTTCCGTCCCGGCAGAGTCACCGCCCCCTTGTAGCAGGAGGCATGTTCGCCAAGCGTGACATCCTTTGTCTCGCCGTTCGGAAAGGTCACGCTGAAGACGGCCTTCTCGTGAACTGCTGCCGTGATCGCACCGACATCCGAGTCGTTGCCGAAAACGCTCAAAAGATGCGCCTGCCGATCTTCCCCTATATAGCGATCGACCCGCAGGCGAATGCGGGTCGAGGCCTTTTCCGTGATGCGCACGTATTTAAGCAGCCCGAACCGCAGGTGTGCATTCTCCATCGGCTTCGTCCTCCTTCTTCGCAGACTTCTCTGTGAGCTTCAGCGTCCTCCCATCGGCGTAGACCAGGTACAACTCATTGGCCCAACGCTCTCGATGGTGGATGATCTCGGTGTCTCCGTCCTGTTCCACAAACGTCGTCACATGCTTGACCGAACGCCAACGGGCTATGTGCCGGTCGTCGCCTTCGCCGAAGACGCCGTTCAACAGTCCTGCCGTACACAGAAGCCCAACGTGGCCGCCATGCAACGGCGTGATGGGACTACCAGTCGCAACGTCCTCATGCGGCATCAGCAGCGGCGCCACCTGTTTCCATGCGCCCGATTGCGGCAACAGGTCTTCCAACAAGTCGTAAGGAAGGCCGCGATAGCTCAGAGCAACTTCGCCAGAAGGGGGCACAGTATAGGGCGAGCATGCGTCCGGCTGTAACTCGGATAGTCCCTGGAAGCTGCCATACAGGCCAACGCTCAAGAGCTGCCGCTTATTGTTCTCAATGGCCGCTCCTCTGACGTTTTGCCGCAAGCCAATCACCGCGATTTGCCGGTACTGGACCGAATCTGGATCGGTCATCCGAAAGACGTTCAGGCTTGCGAAGTGAGAACTCAGGATGCCGGCGCAGTCATGCAATCTCTCGAACGGAATCACCAGGATCAGGACACCGTCCATTGCCAGCCAGCGGTATGTATGTTCGAGGAACACGGCCTCCATTCTGCGATTCACAATCGAGCCGATCTCGGAGTCATACGGAGGATTCAGATACAGCAGCGAGAAGGATTCGGGATGCGCAATGGCGTCGAAGGCATTGCCTTGGATCGTATCTATCCCGTTAGCGTTGGCAATCCACGCGCGTTCGGCGTCGAGTTCGACGCCATAGCGCCGGACGGGGGCTTCGCTGGTCACAAGCTGCAACGCAGTGCCTTGTCCGACGCAAGGATCCATCACCGAAGCCGGCTCAGGGAAGGAGAGCAGGGAGCGAAGCTTCACTCCCTCGGGCTCCGGTAATGGGTAGTACCCCATTTTCAGGCGCGCGACATTCCGCATGGATTCACCTCATCTCGTCGGATTGGATTCTCATAAAATGGGCAAGGTGGGGGCTTCCAGCTTCTGATCTGGACTAGCGCGTTGGGCTGATAGCACCAGGCGAGGATTGCCAATGAGATTCTCCGTGTCCCAGCCTCAATCCTGCCTTTGCCTTCCCAGTGGAATGCGAGCGCGGCCGCCCAAGGAAAACTTGCACTGCACTATCGCCAGGCTGCAGATGGCCGATGATGACCTACAGGTCAGTTTGGTACAGGCTTTATGAGACAGTCAGCGCTAGGATTGTGCCGGCTCGGACATTGCGAGGCCAATTGAGGTTCCACAATGGGTACGGACGATCGACCGCTCGTGCTGCTAACGGGAGCCTCGGGTTATATCGGAGGCCGCCTCCTGAGGGCGCTTGAAGCAGCAGGCTGGCCCGTCCGCTGTCTTGCCCGACATCCTGAGTTTCTTCGGTCGCGGGTTTCTTCCTCTACGCAAGTGATTCAGGCGGATTGCCTGGATCGTGCTTCTCTTCGACCGGCAATGGCCGGGGTGCAAACAGCTTACTATTTCGTCCATTCCATGGGTTCGGCGGGGCAGTTCGAAGTGGAAGACCGGCAAGCCGCACAGAATTTTGCCGACTCCGCTCGTGAACAGGGAGTCAACCGCATTGTCTACCTCGGCGGCCTGGGGAATCAGAATCAGGCGTTATCCGCACATCTGCGGAGCCGACATGAGGTGGCAGATATCCTGCGCAGTTCAGCGATTCCGGTGATCGAATTTCGAGCCTCGATCGTCATCGGCTCCGGAAGCCTCTCGTTTGAATTGATTCGTGCTCTGGTACAACGCTTGCCAGTCATGATCTGCCCGCGATGGGTTGAGGTCAAAGCCCAGCCGATTGCGATTGAAGATGTAATCGCTTATCTTATGGCCGCGCAGGACCTACCTCTCGAACAGTCCGCAGTTTTTGAAATCGGTGGTCCCGACCAGGTCAGCTATGGCGAAATCATGCGCGAGTACGCGTGGCAATGCGGACTGCGGCGATGGATGATCGCAGTGCCCGTTTTGACGCCGCGCCTGTCGAGTCTATGGTTGGGTCTGGTCACTCCCATCTATGCGCGCGTTGGCCGCAAGCTCATCGAGAGCATGAGGAACCCAACGTTAGTCAGCGATAAGTCGTCGCTGACCGCCTTCAACATTCGGCCAATGGGGTTGAGAAAGGCCGTCGAGAGGGCCCTTCACCACGAAAACCTGGAGTATGCCGCGACTTTCTGGTCCGACGCGCTCTCGTCCAGCGGCAAGCCCGCGTCCTGGGGCGGTGTTCGGTTCGGGACCAGGCTCGTCGATTCCCGGACCGCACACGTGTCCGTCCCGCCCGCCGCTGCCTTTGCTCCCATCCAGCGGATTGGAGGTTCGAACGGATGGTACTTTGCCAGTTTTCTATGGCAGGTTCGAGGATTCTTCGATCTTCTTGTGGGTGGCGTGGGACTCCGCCGGGGGCGCCGTGATCCTTACGCACTGGTAGCTGGCGATGCTCTGGATTTCTGGCGCGTCGAGAGTGTTGAACCGGACCGCAGGTTGAACCTCGTGGCGGAGATGAAAGTGCCGGGCCGTGCGTGGCTTCAGTTCGAAGTTGAACCAACCAACCATGGCTCGTGATTCGGCAAACCGCAATCTTCGATCCAGCCGGACTCAGCGGGCTTCTTTATTGGTACGCGCTATACCCGATCCATTACTGCATCTTCAAAGGGATGCTCCATCAGATTGCAGCCATTGCGCAGCGCGAGTCTGCTGTAGCTTCGGCTCCAGCATAAGGCCAATCCCCAAAAATCCACTCCGGCCGGACAGCATGAGGCGGACCCCTGAAGGAACGCGTCGTACTTTGATTCAGGCAACTTAGCCGTTGATAAATCATTGGCGAAATGGGCGTGCCGCGCGCCAAAAAACACGTCGATTGTCGACAAATCGCCGAGTATCAAATCGAGTCTCGCTGCGGTCTTCTCACTATGCGGCCAAGGCGAATGCCGGAGCTGGACCAGGATCCCACGGCTCTGGGATCAAGGGAGCCATTCGGACGATCCTCTCCGACCCGCAGAGACCGCACCGCTCCCGGGCCGAAGAGGAGACCATCGTGCAGTTCTCACAATAGACGGCCTTCTCCAGAGGAATCGATACAAGGCCGGGCTCCGTTCGAATCATCCGAACATTGCACATAGAACCTCCAGGCGTCCATCTCTACTTTGCTTTCGCTCACGCGGCAGGTTGCCTAGCCAGTCCTTCTAGTTCCAAGACCAGATGTCTCAGTGCTTCGAGATTGCGGATTGTTGTCATCGACCCGATGTGCAACCGATCGAGTACAGAGACAAACTGCGTATCACCGATCGACTCGGCCAGCGAGCGCACTTTGCGGATTCCGCGCGATGCACGTTCCATCGCCTCCGCAACGGTCGCTTGAAGTTGCGCATTGGGAATCGCGTTCGCTTGCCGCGCTCGCGCGATGCGCCAGAGGATTTCCAGGTAGATCGGGTCGCCCAAGATACGGCGGAACTCCTCAATTCTCGCCGTGGTCTTCTGGTCGATGGGGCCGCGTTGCACTACCGGAGGCCGTGGACCGCAGGCTGGATTGGTCTTGCCGGTCGCCGGATTCGCCTTGGGAAGCGCCCAGTTGGGAAGTGCCGGAAGCCTGATCGGCTTGCCTTGCCCGTCGAGCGGTACCCAGGTCTCCGGCAGGTTGTACAGATAACGGCCCAGGCCAAAACAACTGCTGGCCCGTTTGAAGGATTGCGCTTCCGCTGCCGTCATTGCATTCTGCTCATCTGCCCACTGCTCTCCGCTTCCTGAGTGAGTTCCAACTCGCGCGATCGTAAGCGTGCACGTAACCAACACTTTGC
Source organism: Acidobacteriaceae bacterium (assembly GCA_036510715.1). Classification (GTDB taxonomy): domain Bacteria; phylum Acidobacteriota; class Terriglobia; order Terriglobales; family Acidobacteriaceae; genus Granulicella. The sequence goes on along the minus strand of DATCDL010000012.1, from coordinate 3,819 downwards.
CAGTCTGGATGATCTTGTCCCGCTTCTGCCGGCTTACGGCCGAAACTGCGGTGACGTCGTAATTCCTGGTCCAGCCGCTCGGGGTGAAGAGTTGATTCAGTCGGTCGGTGTAGGCCCGTGGGTCCGCGTACGCGATCACGGCTCCGCGGCTTCGATCCTGGCTTGTGTGGATGACACGCCACTTGATCTCGGAAGGATCGAACGGCTCCGCCAACTGCGTGAACAGAACATCCATATCCAGACTCTTCTTCCCTTCATTGGCCGCCATTGTAGTAGCTCCTCAAAGAAATAGGCGCCCCGAAGAGCGCCTTGGTCGTACCTCTCGACGAATCCCAGTTACTGGAATGGCCTTTTTTGCGGGCCTTCGCTGCGTCTAAACTGATTCCTTACGTAAGGAGAAATAATTGAGGCCTCGTGCAGACTTGCGGCTGTTCAATTTCCTTGTTTCTCTCGGTTGGGATAGGAATCCGGCTAAGTAGAATGCGCTTGGAAAGAAAGTGTGGGGGTATTCGTAGGGATTAGGAACCCTTGGAGCGATTGCGCGCCGTTCCGTTTCGTGCCTTGGGGAGACTCGCCTTTTCGGACCGGCTTCAGTTAGGGATTTCTACCTTGCGGACCTGAGACGCTGTGAAGCGACGCCCTGCCAAAAGCCGAAACTCCAGACGCTCTGCGCATCTCACGTGGTAAACCAGAGCCGGCCGGAAGCAGACGACACATGTGCCAAAGCTGTGCCGTACGCTTGGGTAGACGATTCCGTTCGATCCGGTCGCCATCAGTTTGGAAGCCAGTTGCTGGGATTTCCGATAGCACTCAGGAATCGGATCGGGTTTCAGAAAATCAGCGAAGTCTCGCGAATTCTTGCCAAACAAGCTTTCGAAGTCCGCGTGGAAATCCGCCAAATAATCGTCGTAGGTCGATATCTCCTCGTCGGCCCAGGAGACCTCTTCGAGTTGCCTAAGCTTGTGAAAGGCCACCTCAGTCATCGAGGTTTCCTTCTCTGCCCCGGCGTACCAGGCTCCACGACCACTCGTGTTGAATCGCGCGCCATAGGGAGATGCGTGCGTGAATGCGGCGTTGACCACATTCGAATAACTCACTCCGTAGACAAGTTCGTGAACGCTGATTCCTGGCAGAAGTCCTTCATCGGCTTTGAGGCGAGTATTCGTTGCCGCATCAATCGACACAAGATCGCGAACCAGTTCGTCTTCTCCCTCTTCGGCCAGAGCGGAAAGGACCGTTCCAGTTGAGGAGTACTTCGACGGAATCAGGCGGTGTGTATCCACAAAAGAAACTTCGCGCCTTATGGGTTTCACTGGCCACCGCGTCGAGCGTCAAGCAGTTGTCGGACGTGCATCATTCCGGGGAGGCCGAACCGCAGAATGTAATCGAGCGGGGAGCTGCCGTGAAACATCGGGTTCGTATTGGGGAGCGTGATCCAGGCAGCCGCCAGTCTCGGGCTGTAAAGGATGTTGAGGACCTTGTAAATCCCGACCAACAAGGAAATCCGCGTCAGCGTGTCCTGATCGAGAACACGCTGATCCGAGTTCTTCTTGAGGGAGTAGAACGATCCTGACGAGATGCCGCCGAGCAGCAAGCGGGCGTCCGCATCCTTGATATGCCATCTTCCGGCAATTCGAAAGAAGCCTTTAGTGGCCGAGGAACTTAGCCGCTTCCGGGTTATGAGGTCGGCCAGGTTCGGTGCAACCTCGAAATCATACCCGGCAACCTGCGGAACTTGGGTAGTGGCCGCCAATGAAGTTACCTCCAATAATGAGATCATATACCTCCAAATCTATACACGCAAGCCACCGTGATTCCAGCAGGGCAGGAGAGCTTTGATCAGAGAGCTTCCGCCAATTGGCAGACGCACCCAGAGCCTCAAGTAGCCGGCGCAGCCAGTTATTCCATTTCCGTGCCAAAATGGCGCGGACCTAAGGAATTGCGGACAGAACCAGACGGGAGTTCCAGGGCTCTCATGCACTGATAGAACAGCGACAATTGAACACTTGCTCCAAGCCCTGCCTTAGAACGGAATCTCGTCCGGACTAAGTTCTTCGTCGCCGTACTGGCTGTCCATCTCTTGCTGCTGATTCTCGGACCGGTCGGCGTTTTGCCGGGATTCACTTCTGCCACTGCCAAAGCCGGAGCCTGCGCTCTCTCCACGGCCGCCGCCCAACAGCGTTAGATCGAAAACCACGATCTCGGTGCGGTACCTCTTGTGGCCCGATTCCTTGTCATCCCATGAACGGGTCTGAAGCTTGCCCTGGATGAAGAGGTGCGAGCCCTTGTTCACATAGTCGCGGACGATCTCGGCGGTCCGGCCGTAAGCGACAAGGTTGTGCCACTCGGTTCTGTCTGTCCAGTTGCCCTGGCGGTCCCCTTGCCGCTCGGCGGTGGCCAGAGAAAGACTGGCGACCAGCGTGCCCGAGCTGGCCGCTGGTGTTGTCCGGCGCCGGCGTGCGCGGGGTGTCCATCAGTGGCGTTACGCTGCCTTGGGGCGGAGTTGTCTGCTCCTGTTCGGCTTGCTGAGACTGAGACGCCTGCTTGACGGGCGCCGGCTTCTTTGGAGACTTGCCGACGATAGCCGTGAACACAAAGAACAGAACCGCGACGGCCAACCCGCCCCCGAGAAGAATGAGTTTGCTTTTGCTGATCCCGTCCGCTCCCTTGACGCCAGCTCTCGTCGCGAACCTGGTCGCAGGTTCTTCTTTGCCGCTCAGGATGGCTGGGTCACGCGTCTGAGACGGCGCTGGCGAAGCCATCGGCTCAGCGGCTTCCACGACTGAGGTAGACAACCCTCGGCTTCCGTTCGTGTTGTTGTCATTGATGCTCATAGCCTCTGGGCTCCCTTCTAGTTGCCATTGCCGGAGATGGGTGGGGTAAACGGAAGACGAATCAGGACAGGATGATCCACCTGATCCGCCTGCGCGATTTGGAGAAACAGCTTCTCCGTTGATTCCTTGAAATTGGGCCGATCGAAGACAACTACGCCGTCGGCCCGTCCTCCCGGCTCCAGCCGGGTTGTGCTCAACCGGTAGTCCCGAATTTCCAACTGGTCCGAGATGATGCCTTTGCCCTCCTTCTTTTTCTTCTTTGTAGCCGTGCTCCCCGTGATCTGGATCTGCGGTGGAAGGACCTCGACAGGTTGATTCGAGCTGTTCAGGATGGAGTAGGAGATCATGGTCTCGTTGCTCAACTGCCGCATGTCGCCAATCGATGTCTCGATCTGCTGGCCTTCCCACTTGGTCCATCTGGGAGCATTCACTCTCGCCTGCTCCTTGAATTCTCCGTCGAGGCTGGAAAGCCGCGCTGAGCCCGTACCGGCGTCCGAGCCATTCGTGGCATCTTCCCGTTCCTTGCTCGGCGGGGTTGGCATCGCCAGAGCGCCGGAATCCGACGAGATCAGAAAGCTCCGTGCGGAGCTGTACTCAATCAGAAAGTCCACCGGTTGCGACTGATTCGCGATGCTCGCGCCGTCGCTGACCAACTCTAACGTCACATGCTGACCCGATTTCATCGCAATCAGAAGGTTCGACTGAGCGGGCTCTTTGGTAATCGGTTTGACGTAGACGTAGTTGGGCTCGTCTGCACTATGCTCAGCCTTGAACTCGCCGGGGCTACCCAGAATGACGGAGGTGACCTCCTCCGGCATTCGGATCGTCGACTCAAACTCCGGATGCAGATGCAGGACTGTGATCTCTCTAGGATTGATGGCGATGGTGGCGACACGCGCCACGACCACCGCGTCCGTCGCGTTAAGCTGCAGCGGTAAAAGGAGCGCAATGGGTATGAACCAGCAATGTTTCACGGGAAGGACCT
>DATCDL010000011.1:0-2986 GCA_036510715.1 Acidobacteriaceae bacterium | reverse complement strand
CTACCCACTTCAAGATTGTCGATTTGCTTGCGAAGTTCGATAAATGCTTCGGCGCAACCGGACGCAACTACGGCAAGGTTTCAGCGGACCGCACGATGGATGACATCAAGATGCGTCGCGCGGATCGTTGGAACTTCCTCTTCATCGCCGGCATGTGGTTCCAGGATCTCTTCAACTATGACTTCCGCCGGACCGAGCAGTGCATTATCCCGTACGCCACGCAAGAGGGCGAGATCAGCTTCTGTGCGTACAACACGGGCGTTGGCTGGCGCAATATCATCGAGAAGATGCACATGACTTCGTCGCTCACCAAGTGGTATGAGGAGCACGGTCGTCATGAGATCTTTGCCGGTGGTAAGAAGGTCGGTCTCGAGAAGGAAGCCACGTACGATCTCGTGCTGAACCAGGAGCATGTGGATTCGGCTGCGAATGACACCTTCGACAAGAGCGGTATTGCCAAGAACGCCCGCGAGGAAAAAATCCGCGCTCGCGACCAGAAGCTGAAGGATGACGCTGAGAACGCTCGTATGGCCAAGCTGTACCGCAAAGAAATACTCAAGGAGCCGGAGCTTCCGGGCGGATTTGTTGCTATAGGCGAGATTGGTGGACTGGGTGGCATCAAGCCGGCTGCACCGGTTGCGAGCAAGGCTGAGGTCGTCAGCAGCATCGAAGAGACCGTCGCCGGGGACTAATCGGTGAGGTGATCAATGAGAAAGGGCCGCCCACTTGGGCGGCCCTTTCTTGTTCCCGTTGAATCGGCATGGCGCGCCGACCTAGCTTGACCATCCAGTGGTCGGTGGGGAGCGCCGCCGTCACTTACGCGGGATTGTGAATCTTCAAGGGCGTTGATGGTATGTCCAACCATCAGGATTAGTTCCACCGTGCACAGGAATGACCATGAGGAAGGATGCGTCGTTTGCCGCTCGATGATGCATCCTAGTAGTCACTCGGAGAATCGTGTGACCCAGGCTTATATCAACCGCATCGCTACTGCCGTACCGGACGACGATGTTCATGACGCATTCGTAGCGTTTGCTGACCAGATGCTGGAAGACCCCCGGGTGCAGCCGGTATTTCGGCGCATGGCAGCACGCTCCGGAATTCGACGGCGGTTCTCGGTGTTAACGCCGAACTATCGGATGCAGGAGGCCGTAACGCGCACAGAGTTTACTGTTAATGCTCACGAGTTCTACACGCGGGGCAGCTTTCCAGATACGGCGAAGCGAATGGAAATCTTTGAGCGCTTTGCGCCGAGACTCGCGCAGCGGACGTTGGATAAACTCAGACTCACGGACGAAGAACGCAATGGCGTGACGCACGTGCTGGTCACTTCGTGCACAGGTCTGTACGCACCGGGCCTCGACTTCGACATCCTCGATCACCTTGGACTGGACACTTCGGTGGAGCGGACCATGATTGGCTTCATGGGGTGCTATGCGGCGATCAACGGGCTGAAGCAGGCACGACATATTGTGCGATCGGAGCCTGATGCGAAGGTGCTACTCGTCAATCTGGAGCTATGCACGCTGCACCTGCAGGAGACGCAGGATCTCGAGCAGGTGCTGTCGTTCCTGGTCTTTGGCGACGGCTGCGCCGCCAGCCTGATTAGCGCTGAGCCAACTGGCTTCGCGATGGACAGTTTCCGCTCCGTGCTCATTCCAGAGACACGTGAGCTGATCACCTGGCGGATTCGCGGCGTTGGATTCGATATGCTGCTGTCGGGTAAGGTCCCGGGAGAGATTGGCAAAGCGCTGGCAATGTCAGGTGGTGAGGTTCTGGGCAAGCACAGCAAGGACGACATCACGCTGTGGGGCGTGCATCCGGGTGGCAAGTCGGTGCTTGATGCCGTGGAGCGTGGATTGGGGCTGCCGGACGACGCACTGGCAGCATCCCGGCAGACGCTGGAGTGCTTTGGCAATATGAGCTCGGCGACAGTGATGTTCGTGTTGGAGCGGCTGATGCAGAGCGCGAACCCAGGCGAGAAGGGTTGCGCGATGTCGTTTGGTCCGGGGCTGACTGCGGAGACAATGCTCTTCCATGCGGTCTGATGCCGTCGACCTGTCACGGCGGGCGGCGCCATCTGAGCTGCCTGAGTGGATGGATGAGCCTTGCTCGTATGAGGACTTCCGGCAATGCCTCGTCGATCTAAGGCAGGTGAATCGGCTTACGTTGTCGTATCGACCGACGTTGGATTTCCTGGAGCGCCTCGTCGCGTCCACCAAGCCGCAGCAGGCTTTGCGGATCGTCGATGTCGGCTCTGGCGGAGGCGATATGCTGCGATGCGTTGGGGACTGGGCAAAGCGCAAAGGCGTTGAAGTTACTCTCACGGGCATCGATCTGAACCCTTATGCTGCGCCCGCTGCGAAGAAGTTCACTCCCAATGGGTATGCAATCCAATGGATCACAGGCGATGCGTTTGCTTATTCCGAGCCAATTGATGTGGTGTTGAGCTCGTTGTTTACGCATCATCTGGAGGAGGCGGAGATTGTGCGCTTCCTTGCATGGAGCGAAGCGGTTGTGCAGCGAGGATGGTTCGTCAATGACCTGGTACGTGAGGCAACTCCGTACAGGCTCTTTGGATGGTTGGCGAGGGTGATGCGGTGGCATCGGTTCGTGCGCCACGATGGTCCAGTGTCGTTCCGGCGCAGCTTCCGCGAGGACGATTGGGAGCGGATGGTTGCGGCTGCGGGAATCGCGAAGACCTCGGTGAAGCTGGCTCGTTGGACTCCAGGGCGATTGTGCGTGGAGCGTATCAAGTGAGTGTCGATGTGTTGATCGTCGGTGGTGGACTTGCGGGGTCTGCGGCGGCGATTACGCTGGCTCGCGCGGGACGTTCCGTGGTCTTGGTCGAGCGTGAGTCGGTGCCTCAGCACAAGGTTTGCGGTGAGTTTCTGAGCCAGGAGGCGATGACATATCTTGGCTCGCTGGGTATCGATCTGATCGGTCTTGGTGCGGTTGCTATTCGCTCGGTTCGTCTTGCGGGACG
>DATCDL010000010.1:0-4146 GCA_036510715.1 Acidobacteriaceae bacterium | reverse complement strand
TGTGTGGCAAGCAGGTTGTTTTTCAATGTCAGTGTGACGCCTGAAGCAGACGGCTGAGCTGGTGGATGTCCGAGACCTTTTCAAGCTGGAGGACCTGCGCCATGAGCAGCCCTGATTGAGCGGCTCCGAGGACAGGATCGATCAGATCGCGTGATTTGGCGATCACCTCGTCGCGGCTCATCGGGTTCTCGGCCGTTCCTCGGACAGCGTCAACTTCCTGGCGAAGTACGGTGCCATCGTTAAGTTGGATTTCGACGATGGCCTCGCGGGCGGGGAGTCGCTTCTCGAGCACTTCATCTCCGATCAAACTGACCTTCTGGCGTTCGCGGAGGATGGCCGGATCTTTCATCAGCGCGACGTCGTGTGCGGAGCGGAAGGTGAGGGTCCGCTGCACGAGCATGACCGCGACCAGATGCTGGAGACAGATGTCGGGGATGCTGCGGTTGTCGACGATGGAGGCCTCGCGGGTGGCAACCCTCACGGTGACATGACGAACCTGGTCCGGAGTGAAGGGGTGCTCCTTCATGAGGATCTGGATGGCGTCGAGCGGTGCCTGGATGGGAGAGCCGACGCACCATTTCTTGATGTTGGTGTGCGCGATGTTGTAGCGCTCGCCAAGGCCATCCATGAGGTGCTCGCCAAGGCCGTCGGGGTTGGCCAGAGGTTTGTAAGCGGCAAAGAAGCTGTCGGGGCCGGAGAAGACATCGTCCACTCCACTCCATCCTGCCTGGACGAGAAGAGCGGCGGTGACTCCGTTGCGGGCGGGCATGCCGGCGAAGACGAAGGCCTTCTCGAAGTGATGGGTGTCGTGCTGCCAGGCCGTGAAGCCCGCCGATTGTTGCGCGGCGTAATCGAGGAGGAAGCGCATCTGCCGGGGGTCGAGCGAGGCAGCGCATCCGGCTGCTGCCGCTGCTCCGAAGCCTTCGGAGGTGGCGTGAGGATCGCGCCGGGTCTCGGTCTGGTAGTTGACTCCGCCGAGAGCGACGCCCACGCGCGTTCCGATGTCGTAGCCCAGCGTGACGGCGCGGAGAAGGTGCGCGCCGCTGATGGTGAATCTCTCTCCGGCTGCGAGCGCAGAGGGAATGACGGCGCAACCGGGATGGGATTGCGAAGCAGAGTGCGAGTCATCGGTCTCGTCTGAATGGGCGAGGACACCGTTGGCCATCGCCGCTTCCATGGGGCCGCAGACGACGTTCGATGCGGCGACAGTCGCAACGGGTTTGCCGCCATAGGATTGTGCAAACGCGATGGCGGCGCGACCTGGAGGCAGTTGAGAACCGGAGATCATGGCAGCCAGCGTGTCCAGAATATGGCTCTTCGCCTGTTCCATCACGTCCGGGGGCAGGGGCCGGCTTGCCGCTGCGGCCATATAGCTGCTGAGCGTCTGCATCAACGGGCTTACGGCAGCGGTTGGGGCGTCGGTCGGTTCTGCGGCAAAGGCTCGAAGGGGGAGAGCGGCGCCCGCGAGAAGCCAGGTGGCTCTCGCCATCAAACTTCGGCGCGTGAGCTCGCTGCCCGGCGGCGGTGGCGACGGCCTCTCGTCGTTCAGATTTGACATGCGATTCCTCCGGTTAAAGTAGAGCGGGTCACGGAATATCAGGCGAGCGCCCCGAGACGCGGCAGGTCACCAGCGTTGTGCATCCCGGGGAGATTCCATGCGGCGGAGAGGAGCTTTTCAAGTTGTGCCTGGGGAAGGATTCCGGTGGCGAGCTGGGTGAACTTGAAGGAGAGGTCCTTGTCGGTGAGTGGATTCTGTACGCTGCCGATGGCGTGCTCTACGTGTTTGGTAAAGGATTGACCGCTGGTGGTTGTGATCGTCACGTAGGCTTCATCGGTGCGGATGGCCGGGTCGGTGGAGACGGAGACGAGCTGGCGCAGGGCAACGACTTCGGGATCGCGGGCGGCCTGGTCGGTGTACTCCTTTTCTCCCGCAAAGCCCCGGAGGAGTGCGATGGCGGCGGAGTGGAAGACGCTGAACTTGGCTTCGAGTCCCGTCGTGGGTGTCTTCTTTCCGGTGAGCTCGAGCACGAGAGGGTTGCAGCGGATTGCGATGGAGCGAATCTCACTGGACTTCAAGCTGTGCTCATTGCGGAGCTGAATGACGGCGTCGATGACAGGGTGGATCACAATGCCGCAGGCGAAGGGCTTGTAGGTGTTGAGAGAAATTTCGTAGTGTTGACCGAGGCCGTCGATGAGTGGTGCATAGTTGTGCTCGCGCGACGCGGCGAAGATGTAGCCTTCCTTGCCTTCGATGCCCTGGTCCGAGCTGGTGAAGTTTTTTGCCGCGAGCAATGCAGCGAGGAGACCGTTCTCCGCGGCGCGCCCGATGTTGAGGCTCTTGCACATGCTTCCGAACATGATCTTGAGACCAGCGGCTTCTGTGGCGGCGATGCCGAGAGCCCATTCCATCTGCTGAACATTGAGGCCGAGGACTCTGCCGCAGGCGGCGGCGGCACCAAAGGCTCCGCAGGTTCCGGTGATGTGCCAGCCCATGGCGTAGTGGGAGGGGTAGATTGCTTTGCCAAGGCGACACTCGATCTCGGTGCCGAGGATGAAAGCGTGGAGAAAATCCGCTCCGCTGAGGGGATGGTCCTGCGCGAGTGCAAACAGAGCACTGGCGACCGGGCCAGCGGGATGGATGATGGTTTCGAGATGCGTGTCGTCGTAGTCAAGCACGTGCGAGCTGATGCCCATGATCAATGCAGCGCGAAGCGGATCGAGGGTTTCAGCGCGGCCGAAAAGGTGGGCTGCAGTGCTGTTGGAATAGGGCAGGACGGTGCTGAGAGCGCGCACAACAGCTTGCTGATTGGAGCCTCCGACCGTCACTCCGGTCCAGTTGACGATCGATCGGACGGCCTCCTTGCGCACGCTGTCGGGTACCTCAGATTGCGGACAGCTGACCAGCCATTCGGCAAGGATGCGGGTTACCGGTGGAGTGGACGCAGCCGTGCTCATGCCCGAGGGAGGCTTGGGAGTCTGCGGAGAGGGGGGAGTGAGGGCGTTGGCGGCAGCGCCCGCAAGGGCTCCCTGGACGAGAAAGGTGCGGCGCGATAGCAGAGAGGACGAACTCATCTGTGGGGACGGTGTTCACTTTCCGGCAGGCCTCGCGGGGTGTTGCTGCGGGACTGCCAAGTCTCGTGCTGTGGTTCCCTGGCGAAGGTCACGGTGGAGACGTGCGATTCTCCCCACGTGGCTAGCTTGCCTGCAACGAGCGTAGTCGATCTCGCGAGGAAGCGGCGATGGGATGGCGCATCTCCACGCGTAGTTGGAGTTGCAGGAACAGATTCGTCCGATGAATCCACGTTGCTTACCCTCCAATGTCCGCTGGGTAGTAGGCCGGCTCTCCCGAGTTGGCGAGGGCTTGGGTGAGAACGTCGCCGTCGAGCTCGTGCTCCCACAAGGCTACAACGATGGTTCCAACGCCGTTGCCGATCATGTTGACGAGGGCTCGAAAGGTGCTGAGGAAGCGGTCGATACCAAGGATAAGCGCCATGCCGGCAACCGGGATGGTGGGAACGACGATGAGCGTTCCCACCAGGGCGATGAAGCCTGCGCCCTGCACTCCGCTCGCGCCTTTGGAGGTAAGGACAGCGACGGCGAAGAGGGTAAGCTGCTGGGTAAGGGTGACGTGCGTGTTGGTGGCCTGGGCTACGAACAGCGCGGCCAGCGTGATGTACAGGCTGCTGCCGTCGGTGTTGAATGTGTACCCGGTGGGGACCACGAGGCCAACCAGCGCCTTGGAGCAGCCGAGCAGTTCGAGCTTTTCCATCAGCGTCGGCAGAGCTGCTTCCGAGGAACTGGTGGCGACGACGATGAGAATTTCTTCCTTGATATACCGCAGGAAGCGCAGGATGTTGAAGCCCGCGAACCATGCGACCACACCCAGGACAGTGACCACGAAGAAGGTGCAGGTGCCGTAAAAGGTGACGATGAGTTTAAGCATCGGGCCGAGGGAGGTGACGCCGTATCTCCCGACCGTGAAGGCCATGGCTCCGAACGCACCGATGGGTGCGAAGTACATGACAAGGTTGACGACATTGAAGATGGCTCCGGTAAGTGCATCGAGCAGTTGGATCAGAGGCTCGGCGCGCTTGCGCATCATGGCGAGAGCAAAGCCCAGAAGCACAGAGATGAAGACGACCTGCA
>DATCDL010000009.1:0-10917 GCA_036510715.1 Acidobacteriaceae bacterium | reverse complement strand
AAAGGGAGGCATGCCGAGAATAGCGAGAGAGCCTAGCATCAGCCCCCACCCTACGGTCGGGCTGATGCTTACGAGGCCATGAATTCCATCCATTTGCTGCGTGTCTGCGGCTTGCGAGGCGTGGCCTGCAGAAAAGAAGATGGATGATTTGGTGAGCGAGTGAACGGTCATATGCAGCAGGGCCGCGAAATTCGCAATGGGTCCGCCGATCCCGAAGGCAAATGTAATGATGCCCATGTGTTCGATGGAGGAATAGCCGAAGAGTCGCTTGATATCACGCTGTCTCCACAGAAAAAAAGCGCCACACACGGCGGTGAGAAGGCCAAAGCCCATCAGCATGTGGCTGGGCAGATACGAGCCGATCGATCCTTCGACTAATATTTTGCAGCGTATGACGGCGTACAGCGCAACGTTCAGAAGCAGCCCGGAGAGAACGGCGGAGACAGGAGTTGGGCCTTCCGCGTGTGCATCGGGGAGCCAGTTATGCAGGGGGACGAGGCCGACTTTCGTTCCATAGCCCACCAGGAGAAAGACAAATGCGAGTCCCAGCACCCTGGGTTCGAGTTGACCCTTCACCGCATTCAGGTGCGTCCATAGCAGGGCCGTCATGCCTTCGTGGCCTAGAACATGCTCTGCCGCCAGATAAAGCAGGATGGTGCCGAACAGCGCTTGCGCGATCCCCACGCCACAGAGGATGAAATATTTCCACGCCGCTTCCAGGCTGGCGCGAGTACGGTACAGCGAAACCAACAGGACCGTGGACAGGGTGGCCGCTTCCATCGCGACCCAGAGCAGGCCCATGTTATTGGTGAGGAGCGCCAGAAACATGGCGGCCATAAAGACCTGGTACATGCTGTGATAGAGGCGGAGTCGGGCTGGGTTGAGGCGGCCACGCTGTTCTTCAATGCGCATGTATGGCCGCGAAAAGACTGAGGTTGTGAAGCCGACGAAGGCTGTGAGCGCTACCAGAAACACGTTGAAGGAGTCGACGAAAAATTGCTCATGCAGGACCAGCATCGGTCCATGCCGAAGCACCTGCATCACTAGAAAGGCTGCTGCGATCAATGTGGAGAAGCTTATTGCAACGTTCAGTTCTGCGGCGTATCGGTGCGGCCCGAATAGCGCAAGCAGCAGCGCTCCCAGAAGCGGGAGGCACAGAACGATGAGTATTACCACTTCATTCCTCCTTCAGGGCTTCCATATTGCTGAGGTCGAGGCTGTCGAATTGCTCCCGGATTTGAAAGAAAAATATTCCAAGGATGAAGAAGCCGATCAGCAGGTCAAGGGCAATGCCTAACTCGATGACCATCGGCATGCCATAGGTCGCACTGGTGGCTGCGAAAAATAATCCATTTTCCATGGCGAGAAATCCGATGACTTGCGTGACTGCTTTGCGGCGCGTGATCATCATCAGGAAGGCAAGAAAGATCACTGCAAGCGCAATGCCGATGGTGTTGCGCGTGATGGTCGTCGACATTCTGCTGATGGGCTGAGCCAGTCCAAAAGCAAAAATGACCAGGCCAAGGCCGACCAGCATGGTGGTTGGAATATTGACGAGAGGTTCGCTGTCCCACTGCACTCCCAGGCGATGAATGAGGCGATTGAGGATCCAGGGCAACGCAACTACTTTGAGAAGAAGAGTGAGTGCAGCGGAGTAATACAGCTCCTTCAGGCCGGCGCTGTAGCCTACCAGGAGCGTCGAGACAAAGAGCACTGCGCCCTGCCAGGCGAAGAGCGTAATCAGCCGTTGCGTGCGGCGTCGCGACAGCATCGCGAAAGAGATCAAGAGCAGGCTGGCGGCCAGCAGGTTGAGGAGTTCGGTAACCACGTAAGACGGATGCATTTGATTTATGTCCCTAGTAGTAGATGGACGAGTAGACCCAAAACGGCGAGAAGAAATGCCATCGCCAGATATTCAGGTGCGCGGAAAATTCGTAATTTTGCCGACAGCGCTTCGATCAGCGCAAGTGCTGCTCCGGCCAGGATGAGTTTGATCAGCAGAGCGAGCACGGCGATACCTAACGCTGCGGTGCCATCTTTGCCGTGGGTCGCGATCCCCCGTGGAAGAAATAGCGCGAAGCCAATACAGGCGTAGTTGAAGAGCTTTAGATCCGCTGCCCATTCCACCAGCGCAAGGTGTCGCGCGGAGTATTCGAGCGCCATCGCTTCATGGATCATGGTGAGTTCGAGGTGAGTCGTTGGATTGTCGATAGGGATGCGGGCGTTCTCCGCGAGGAGGATCATCACGAACGCAACCGCCGCGAAGATGAGGCTGGGATCGACGAAGAATGGATGCGCTGTCGAGGCCTCGACGACGCTGGGCAACGCGGTGCTTCCAGAAAGAAGGAATGCATTGAACAGCACCATCAGGAGGGCCGGCTCGGCGAGAAAGCCGATCATCATGTCGCGGCGTGCGCCCATAGTGCCGAAGGCCGTTCCGATGTCCATGGCTGCGAGTGACTGGAAGACTCGTGCTGTGGCGAAGAGGCCGATCAAGGCAATGGCGTCGGCTACGCGGGCGAATGGTAAATCGGTTGCGATGGAGGGAATGATCGCCGCCGCAAGCACCATGGTGCCAAACAGGATGTAGGGCGTGACCCGAAACAGCGGGGAGGCGTCTGCGGCAAGAGCGACATCTTTGCTGAATAGTTTTCGCAACATGCGGTAGGGCTGGATGAGAGGCGGTGCTGTCCGGCTCTGAAGCCAGGCACGACATTGAGCTATCCATCCGGCGAACAGAGGAGCAATGGCGATGGCGAGTAAGACCTCGCCGAACTGGCGGACCATGGTGATCGCGCTCATAGGACAAATCCCAGGAGAGCGATCAGCGTGAGAAAGCTATAGAGCAGATAGATGGGGAGCCGGCCGCCCTGCAACAGGCCCACCCAAGAGGCGAGACCCTGGACTGCTCGCGCAATAGGCAGATAGAGCGCACGCCAGATGCGATCTTCAATATGGATTCGATAGCGGGGAGCGGTATCGGTGGGGGAAGGGAGCTCGACTTCCATAGCGAAAAATGATCCGAACATATGGCGAATCGGTTGGCCAAATCCTTCGGCCGTATCCTGCATGCGAGAGGTCTGCCATGGGTAGCCGCAGTCCCACGGAACCGTGCGTCGCAGGCGTCCATGAGCAAGGACACGAACGATTACAAAAGTGATGACGACCACGACGACCAGTCCTGCAAGGAGGAGCAGGCCGCTGTAAGACGCTTGCTTTGTGGCAATCGGAGCAAGCCATAAGAAGGAAGAGCTGAGGTTCACTCTCTGGCCGAGAAGTGTGCCGGTGACGGTACCCGCTGCACGCAGTACGAGCTGCGGCACGACTCCAATCACGATGCAGCCGAGCGCCAGCCAAGCGAGGCCGATGCGTTCCAGCCAGTCCGCATCCTGCGCATGCACTAGGGAGGGCTCGCGATGCTGGCCCAGAAATATGACTCCATAGAACTTCACCATGACATACGCCGCCAGGGCCGCCGTGAGTGCGAGCACTGCCGCTCCCAGCGGGATCAGCATGTTGAGAAAGGCATGAGGAAGTTGCGGAGTATAGAGGAAGGACTGCAATAGCAGCCATTCGGAGACAAAGCCATTGAGCGGCGGCAGGCCGGCAATCGCCAGCGTACCTACCAGCGCGAGAGTAGCAACCCAGGGCATGCTGCGAATCAGGCCGCCGAGTTTGCCCAGGCTGCGCTGGTTCGTCGCGTGCAATACCGAACCGGTGGCGAGGAAGAGCAGGCTCTTGAAGATGGAATGATTCAGTGTATGGATCAGCGCAGCAGACAGAGCAAGAGCAGCGAACAGAGGCAGGTGGGCGGCATCGAACAAGACTGCAAGGCCGATCCCGGTGAAGATGATGCCTATGTTTTCGATAGAAGAATAGGCCAGCAGGCGCTTCATATCGGTTTGCACGGCTGCAAAAATTGCTCCGAACAATGCTGAAAAAAGTCCCACCCCGAGCAGCACCGCTCCCCACCACCAATAGCGAATGTGCAGGATGTCGAAGGAAATACGTAACATGCCGTAGACTGCGGTGCTGAGCATCAGGCCGCTCATCATGGCCGACACGGGGGATGGTGCTGCAGGATGAGCCTCCGGCAGCCAGACATGTAACGGCACCAATCCTGCTTTGGCACCGAAGCCCAGTAATGCAAGCAGGAAGGCTGCGCTTGCCCAGAAGGGTGTGATGGAAGAGCTACGCATGGCGTCAAAGGTGAACTGCCATCGTCCTCCTTGCAGCGCGCCAAAACTCAGCAGGAGGCAAAGAGCTCCCACATGGGCCATGAGGAGGTAGAGGAAGCCAGCGCGTCGGATTTCAGCAATGCGATGTTGCGCTGTAACCAGGAAGTACGAACTGAGGGCCATGGTCTCCCACGCAACCATGAAAAAGTAGGCATCGTCCGCGAGGATGACTAGAGCCATGCTGGCTAGAAATACGTGATATTCGAGACAAAGCAATCCTGGTGCCGTGCCCTCGCCGGAGCGGAAGTAGCCTGCAGCAAAAATTGAGATTCCAGCTCCTGCAAGACCTATCAGCAGAAGAAAGAATCCGGATAGGGTATCCAGGCGAGCGTGGAAGGGTAGGTTGGGTAGTCCCAAGGGCAGGATAGCTATCTGAGGGGAGTGGCCTGTAGCAAGGAAAATTCCCGCTAAGATGGCAACCCCAAGACACACGATAGCTCCGAGAGGAAACAGAAAATGCGCAACAAAGCGTGTGCTACGCGTCTGCAACATACCCGCGAGGCCAAGGACAATCCAAAGGACGGCGAGGCAAAGTAATAGATGAAGGCCGTGGAGTGCGACGATAGATGTCAAGTTGTTCATCTCCGAACAATGAGCGATCCATGACAAAGTCGTGCCTCCTTCCTTTACAGCACAGCAGGAGAAATAAAACGTTTCGCGAGGATAATCACCTTATTAAGGCAGGATCCCCGTGTAAGTCAGAATAAGTCTGAAGTGAGTCGGTCGCGAGGTTAGCGGGAGATTTCGATGGATTGGACATCAATTTCATCCAATAACTCAAGTGACTCCTTGAGATGTTTTTGGAAATAGCGACGCATCAGGGCAAGAACTTTAATAATGATGGGATCTCGTACCGAATAGAAAACTTTGTTTCCTTCCTTACGGTTAACTACCAACTGTTTGCCGCGAAGAACGGCGAGATGTTGGGAGATATTAGCCTGCTCCATTCCGAGTTTTTCCATGAGATCACCTGCAGATAGTTCTCCATTCTGCAGCAGTTCTATGATGGCAATCCGTGTGGGGTGAGCCAGGGCCTGGAAGATATCGGCCTTGAATCGTCGAAGAGCGTCTTGCATGAAAGCTCCAATCAATACGAACATTCTAATTTTCGCATATAGGTTGTGAGGGCGTCAATTCGTTCGAGCCGTTGCAGGTTTGGATGGGTCCCAGTTGCTCGCGTATTGAAAGGGACGCCGGCAGATGTGATTCTGTCGGCATCGCTTGGGTTCACCAGTTTCACGATGCGAATGAGCTATTGTGCACAACCTTTTGCTATGAGTACTGCTTCAATAGATCTGAATCGGCAGCACGTGAACTCTGCATCTTCGTGGAACGTCGCGTAAGTTTCTATAGTCCAAAGCGTAAGGATGAGCTATGAACAAGATCATTAAATTGGCGACGATTATTGCTGCATTGCTTAGTTTTCAGCAGGCGTATGCCGTGCCAAGCTTCGCTCGTCAGACAGGCCTGTCCTGCAATGTGTGCCACAGTAATCCACCTGAGCTAACTGCCTTCGGACGGGAATTCAAGTTGAAGGGTTATATTCTCAGCGACGCAACTCCGTCCGAAAAAATTGGAAACGCGAAGGATTTAATCCTGTCGAAATATATTCCGCTTTCCTTCATGGTTCTGGTCTCCGACACTGCATTTCAGAACGTCGTGCCTGGCACTCAGAACAGTACAGCCGGATTTCCGCAGCAACTGAGTCTCTTTCTTGCGGGAGGGCTGGCGTCACACTTCGGTGCGATGGCACAGGTCACCTATAGCCATTCGAGCGACGTTTTCGCGATGGACAATACTGATCTCCGCTATGCCAACCAGACGACGCTGGACGGAAAAAGTCTAGAGTACGGAATTACGCTGAACAATAATCCTGGTGTTGAAGATCTCTGGAATAGCACTCCGGTGTGGGGATTTCCGTGGGTATCGTCAGGTTCAAGCGTAGGATCAATCGCGTCGACCATGATTGACGGAACCCTGGGCGCGGATGTTGCAGGTGTGGGCGGCTACAGCATGTGGAATGACCATCTATACACTGCTCTAGCGGCCTACCGAAGCGAGCACGAGGGTGGTCCGGCACCGGTGGATGGCGTCAATTATCAGTACAACATCAGCGGCGCCGCTCCTTACTGGCGTGCAGCGTGGCAGCAATCCTGGGGAGCGAACTATCTCATGGTTGGCACCTATGGGATAGCGGTCAACTCGCATCCAAACTCGATTAGCGGGCCGTTAGATCGATACATCGACCCGTCATTTGATTTTCAGTATGAGCGTCCTTTCGGCGCGAACCTGCTTGACGCCCACGGAACCTGGATCCATGAGAGTTCCAATCTAGGTGCCACCTTTGCTGCGGGCGGAGCAGATGCAGTTCACCATACCTTGAATACTTTCAAACTTGATAGCACGTACCACTGGTCGAATAAATACGGCGTCACTGGAGGTCTCTTTGCTACGACGGGAACGGCAGATCCGGTGCTCTATGCTTCGGCTCCTGTAACTGGCAGCTTCAATGGAAGTCCGAATACGGGCGGATACATTGCGCAGTTCGCTTACTGGCCGGTGCAGAATATCGACATCAATGTGAATTACACGGGTTACACGAAGTTCAATGGTGCAAGCCAAAACTACGACGGCGCAAACCGAAATGCGTCTGACAATAACACGGTTTACATGGCGCTTTGGCTGATCTTCTAGGAGAACATATGGAACAGCAGGACGAAGGTCTGGGAGTTAATCCGAAAGAAAGCATCCTCCTCAACCGGCGTTCCTTCTTCGGCGCTCTGCTCACCGTGGGTGCGGCGGGAATGGGAGCGATCCTTGCGGTGCCTGTACTCCGCTATGTTTTGTACCCGCTCTATGCAAAGGCGAGCAAGAACGTCTGGACTCCGATAGGCGACATGGCTGCATTTTCCAATCTGTCGAAGCCGGTAATGGAGCCACTCGACCTGAAGCAACTGGATGGATGGCGTGAAGTCGATTCCTCCCAGACGGTTTATGTGATCAAGGGCGCGACGGGCGAACTGGGAGTGCTCTCCTCAATCTGCCCGCACATGGGTTGCACCGTTGCATGGCGCGAGGACCAGAATCAGTTTTACTGCCCATGCCATGGAAGCGTCTTCACTCCTGATGGAGCGTACGTGTCTGGCCCATCGCCGCGCGCCATGGATGCGCTCCCACACAAAGTCGTGGACGGAAAACTCGCGGTGAACTTCGAGTATTTCCGTAAGCACGTACCCAACCAGGAAGTATTGAGCTAGGTGGCCTTGTGCACGAACCAGAAAAGGACGAACCGCGGAAGAAGGCACCAACGGGCTTCTATGGCTGGCTAAATGAACGCACAGGCGTGCGCAGCCTGATGCATGCATCGCTCGATGAGCCGATTCCGGGTGGCGCGCGATTAGCCTATATTTTTGGCTCCGGACTTATCTTTATCTTTATTTCGCAGGTAATTACAGGGTTGTGCCTTGCTCTGTATTACGTTCCGTCGGTCGAGTCGGCACATACCAGTGTTGCCTACATCACCAAGCAGGTTGCGGCTGGGGAATTTCTTCGCAGTCTCCACTACTACGGTTCCAGCGCGATGATTATCGTGCTGCTGCTGCATTTTCTTCAGACATTCATTTATGGGTCCTTCAAGGGAAGGCGAGAGCTGCTCTGGATTTCCGGTGCTTTCCTGTCCTTGCTGGTGCTGGGTATGGGGTTCACTGGCTACCTGCTTCCGTGGGACCAGAGCGCCTACTTTGCTACAGCAGTAGGAACAAACATCGTCGGAGAAGTTCCGTTCATTGGGCAATGGCTCACGGACATGTTACGTGGGGGGGATACGCTTGGGACGTTAACGCTCTCACGTTTCTATGTTGCCCACGTATTTTTGATTCCGGGTCTGATCTTTCTTTTCATCGGGACCCATGTTGCGCTGTTCCGCAAGGCGGGGGCAGCTGGACCGATGAATGAAGATCCAATTCATCCGAAGCTTCCTCCCGAAAGCTTTTATCCTCGTCAAGTCATCATGGACATGGGGTTTGCGCTGCTCCTGATGGTGGGACTTGGAATACTGGCGTACTTCCACCCCGTCCAACTTGGCCCCATCGCCAATCCCAGCGACACGAAGTTTGTTCCGCGGCCCGAGTGGTATTACCTGCCGATGTTCGAGTGGCTCAAGTTCTGGTCGAGCCGGATGGAAGTCTTTGCAGTCATCTTTATTCCTGCAATTCTTGCTCTGCTGTTTTTCCTGATGCCCTTTCTGGATCGCAAGCTGGAACGCAGGCCGTGGCGGAGGCCGATTCCACTCCTCGCCGTTTCGATTGTCTTAGTCGGAATCATTTTCCTCGGGTTCAAGAGTCACATGGACGACATCCGCGATCACAATGTCGCGGAACAACTCGCATTCCAGGAAAAGCAGGCCGTGGACTATACCAAGGCGCCGTTCGTTCCGAGCATGGAATCCGAAAGTGGCGAGCCTATAGCGTCCGGGCCCGTCAATCCCCAGGTTGCCAAGGGCAGGGCAATCTTCCTTGCAAAGGGATGCTCCGGATGCCATGGGCAAGCGGGTACGGGTACAGCCCTGGCTCCTAGCCTGGTAGGGATTACGGTGAAGTTTCCATTGCCACAGATCACCGAATTGATTCACCATCCGAATGCGAAGATGCTCGCTGGCCATATGCCAGCGTTCCCCTTGTCCACGCCGGATATGGCGTCACTGTTCAGCTATCTGGGTAGTCTCGGGACAAGCGCTGCGAACGCGCCTGCGGCAGCTTCGCCTGCAGCAGGTGCTGCGCCAGCCAGCGGCAGTCCCGATGCTTCAACCGGTGCGGTAGCTGCGGCACCTGCACCTGCTGTGAAGATGTCAGCCGCCGCAACCGCAGGGGAACAGATCTTCGATGAGCATAAATGTGCGGCTTGTCACGGACCCGCAGGTGCAGGAACCGCTCGCGTACCGGCGATGGCTGGCCTGATCGCAAAGCATTCGAATGCGCAACTGGCAGCGCTTGTGAAGGCTCCGAATGCAACGATGAAGGCGGGCGGAATGCCTCCGCTGGTCGCAACGCCCAAGGAAGTGAAGTCCGTGATTGCGTATCTGCGATCGCTGGCACCGGGCAACAGCGCCAAGGCACAGACGGCGCCGGCGGGCGCATCCAGCACAGAGGTCCCTGCAGCGACTGGGCCCGAGGCTGCGAGTGCTCCTGCGGACCAGTCAAAAGCAGCTGCAGCTCCACCGAGCGCAGCGAAGGGTGCTTCGCCAGCCCTTGCATCCGCGGAGGCGCCAGCCCCTGCGGCTAACGCTGATGAGACAGCAGGGCGTGCGCTGTTTCTGCAGAATGGCTGCCTGGCATGTCATGGCAGGGACGCACGAGGTACACACTTTGCACCGTCATTGATCCACATCACCAAGCTCTATCCTCCCGTTCAGCTGGCGTACCTGCTGCGGCATCCGAAGAAGGAAATGCGAGCCGGTGGTATGCCGGCAGTCACGGTGAATGATGCGCAGCTGAAGCAACTCGTGGCCTATCTTTCAAACCTCGGAGCGGTACCTCCGCCGGAGGCAGCAAAGGCGGCTCACGGAGCGACTCCTGCAGCCGGGCATGTTGCTGCACCTGCTGGAGGCGGCGCATCCTCTGCCGCGGCGGCGGCTCCAAAAGCGGCGCCCGCTGCACCATTGAGTGCAGATGCTGTTCGGGGGAGAGTGCTCTTCAGGGCTAACCGATGCGAGACCTGCCATGGGGTCGACGGTTTGAACGGAACGGTTGCAGCCCCGGGACTGGCAGGTTTGGCGTCGGTTCTTCCCGCCGCTGTGCTGGATAATCTATTGCAGCACCACAGCACGCAGATGAAGAATGGCAACATGCCACCGACCAATATGAGTGCTGCGAACAGGAAGGCGATCATTGCCTATATCCGCTCGATGCCTTCACCGCCGGACACGCAGTAGGTGACGCGCTATGTCATGAGCTGCAGGCTGTAGGCGGTCCTGGGGTCGAGCGGCTTCTGGATGACGTGCAGGTCGAGGAGCTGCTTGTAGAGTGCGGTCCAATGGATGCACGCGTGAACTTTGCGACGATGTCAGAGTGCTCGTGGGCGAAGGATCGCGAGCTGTAGAAGACGCGGTGGGAGCTCATGGATGCAGCGTGGCAGTGTTTGCGAATTTTGCTCAGAGGGAAGCGCTGAGGGCGAGCAGCGCAGCGTCGCTGCCGAGAGGGCCAACAAGTTGAAGACCTCCCGCTGGATTTTGCGGATCCGGCGATGGAAGCGTGACGACGGGAAGCCCCGCGAGGCTGATGGGTGAGGTGTAGCGGAGGATGCGTGCGCGCGTACTTGCGTGGTCAGCGCCGGCGATGAGCGCGGACATGGGCGCGCACGGAAGCAGCAGATAGTCGAAGGATTGAAAGAGGTCGTTGGTCGAGGCACGGAAGGCGTCAAGTTGGTGGCGACGCTGAGTGAGTTCTGTGGCGGAGATGGAAGCGCCCCAGGTGAGACGTTCGGCGATTGATGGTTCGAAGTGGTGGAAGTGGCCCTGGTGCAGGGCAGCCGCTTCGCTGGCCTGGATCGGCGCAGAGATGGTTATGGCATCGGCCCAGAATGCTGCGTCGAAGGTGGCGAGTGTTGCGTGACGGGACTGGAGTCGGCCCTGCCAGAGCTGAAGTGTGGCGAGGACGTCCGCATCGCAATCGTGGAGGAAGGA
>DATCDL010000008.1:0-4095 GCA_036510715.1 Acidobacteriaceae bacterium | reverse complement strand
CAACAAACGCCGAAGCAACGGCTTCCCGCCGCGTCTCCGCCTTCGAAGACACGTCCACCATCCGCGCCTGCCCAGCCTCATCGAAGTGCGAAAGCTTCTCACTCATATGCGGCAATCCTACCGCAGCAACACGCGCACCGTCAGCCCGGCAGGGAACTGCTCCACGCCCGCCGGAAGCACCACGTACCCGTTCCCACGAGCATTCGCGGCCACATCGCCCGAGCCTTGCCAGCCCACGACGCGCACCGTAACCCCGTCCCACCCTCCCGCCATCTCCGCCGGCAGGAACCGCGTCACCCGCGCCCCACCCTTCACCTCCTCGCCCAGCCGAGCCTCCACAAACCGCGGAGCAATTTCGCTCCTTCCGCAAAGCGCCCTCAACATCGGCGCAACAAACAAATGAAAGCAAACCTGCGTCGAGACAGGATTTCCCGGAAGCCCAAAGAAATACGTCCACTCCGCACTTCCGGAATAGAAGGGACCTTCAGGTCCCTGTTTCCGGTCTCCCAGGTTCTGGGCTTTAGCCCTGGGCAATCGCCCAAACACAATCGGCTTTCCGGGCTGAATCAAAACTCCGGTGAAGCAGAACTCAGCTCCAGCCTCAAGCAACACCTGCTCAACCAGATCATATTTGCCCATCGAAACACCGCCCGAAAGCAGCAGCAAATCCGAGCTTCTTCCCTCCGCAACGCGCTCGCGCAGATCCTCCAGCGTGTCGCGAGCAACGTCCAGCCTTTCGCCAACTCCGCCTTCAGCCTCGACCATCGTCGCCAGCGCATAGCTGTTGGAGTTCCGAATCTGCCACGCTTCCATCGCCTCATCCAACTCCACCAACTCATCGCCCGTAGCGACAATCGCGACCCGAGGCCGCGCAAACACCTTCACCGAACCCAGCCCGCAACTCGCCGCAACCGCAATCTCCGCAGCTCCCATAACGCGTCCAGCAGGCAACACCACACTTCCAGCGCGAGCCTCAGCTCCGCGAGGAACAACATTCTCACCAACCCGCAGCGAACGCCCAGCTTTCACCCGCAGCAAGCTCTCCTCAAACTGCACATGCTCAATCATCACGACCGAATCCGCACCAGCAGGCAGCGGAGCTCCAGTCATGATCTCAACCGCCTCACCTTCAGCCAGCGCAGATCCGCTCCAACGCTCGCCCGCTCGCAGCGCTCCCACAACCCGCAGCGCGCTCCCAATATCGTCCGCGCGAACCGCAAACCCATCCCGAGTCGACCGGTCAAACGCCGGCTGATCGCGGTCCGCAACCACTGCAGCGCCGAGCACTCGACCCACTCCAGCCAGCAACTCCACCGTCTCGACAGCCAGTTCAAGCACACTCGATCGGCTGTGCGCGAGCACCTCGCCAAGCGCCTCCTCGAACGTCAGAACCCTCTCACTCATCGTCCGATTCTCCCCCAGCAGAGACGGGAAAGCCCCGGCCAAATCCTCTGACCGGGGCTTTCTGCTCTGAGCGGCTCTTACTTCCTGCCCTTCTTGTAGGTTGTGTCGACCTTCGCACCAAGGCTCGACAGCACTTCCTTCACCTGAGGAACCTTTGGATCGTTCGGCGCCAGCGACAGGAACTTCTGGTACGCTTCCACGCATCCCTCAGGAGCGACCAGCTTGCCCGTCTTGTCCGGAGCAGTCTTGGTCACCAACGCTTGACCCTTGATGAAGTAAGCATCTGCCGCATTCGGATCAGCGGCGATGGCCTTGTCCGCTGCTGCCAGCGCAGCATCCATCTGACCAGCGTTGTACAGCACCGCTGCTTCGTTCTTGTAGTACATGCCTGCCTGCGTCGGCTGAGCCTTCGCCGCGCTGTCAAAGGCCGCAGTCGCTTCGTCCGTCTTGCCGAGCTGGGTCAACGTGTTCCCCAGCTGGTTGTAGTCCGCTGCCTCGCCGACAACGTTGGGCTTATCGCCCGCTGAATCCAGCGCAACAGCCTTCTTGTACGCATCTGCGGCATCGCTGTAAGACTTCTTGACATCATCATCCGTAGCCGCCGACTTGCCAGCCTTCTTGTCCACTTCAGCCAGGTGCTTCCCCTGGGCCAGCAGCGTGTCACCGTACGTCAGCCAGAGCAGGCCCACATCCGGCTTAGCTCCCACGGCCTCCTTCATGCTCTCGACATCCTTGCTGACATCATCCTTGTTCGGCGCCGCTGCAGCCAGGTCCGCGCGCACAGTCTTCAGCGTCGCATTCAGCTTGGCGATCACCTGGTTTGCCGACACCACCGCAGAGTTCTTCTTCTTGTACTCCTCAAGAGCCTTCTTCTCTTCCGGAGTCATATTCTTCGTGAACTCCTCGCGAGTCATGTCGAAGTCCAGGGTCTTGTCCGTATCCTCCGATGTCACCGTCAACTCCAGGCGGTCGATCGTCTTAGCGCCCTGCACGACATACACGAAGTAATCACCCGGCTTGACGCCAGCAGCCTTGTAATTGCCATCACTGCCAATCGGAGCAACATTGACGAACTTCTCATCCGCGTAGGGCACCGTCCTGTCCTGCGTAAACTTGACGTCGCCACTCGTGAATGGCTGTCCCGCGGGGTTCGTGACGTGCCCGTGCACGGTTGCACCTGTTGCTTGCGCGAACGCAGGAGCAATCAGAAAAATCGCCATTCCGGCGAGACTTGTAACCTTTGCAAACAAAGAAAGTTTCGATGCCTTCATCTTTTTCACCCTCATCCTTTTTTCGACTCAGCCCGCTGCCATGAAATGCTCACCGGGTTTCTAATGATCTCTTTTCGTGCTTCCAGTCGCGTAGGGTATTGGATCGGCGACACCTGCTGCTGCAAACGCCCGCAGCCGCAGGTCGCAGCTTTCGCATACGCCGCAGGCCTCGTCTTCGCCCGAGTAACACGACCAACTTACATGCAACGGAGCACCCAATTCAACTCCCAGCCTAACGATCTCATGCTTCCGTAGTGTGATCAGCGGTGTAACCACGGTGATCTCACCCTCTTTTGTGCCCATCCGGACCAGTTCATTGAACGCCGCATAATATGCCGGCCGGCAGTCCGGATAGCCGGAACTGTCCTGCTCCACCGCCCCCATAAAAACGGTCTTCGCACCCAGCACCTCTGCCCAACTGACCGCAGCACTCAGAAAATGTGCATTGCGAAACGGAACATAGGTCACGGGCACATCGCTGCCTTGTCTCTGCGAGCTGACCCCGGCGTTCTCCGGTGCTGCCTCGGGTACCTCGATGCTCGCATCCGTTAGAGCCGAGCCGCCGATGCGCCGGAATAGATCTGTCTCCAACTCCATCAACTCCACCAGCCCGACCGCCTTGGCCACCTCGCGCGCGGCGCGCAATTCGCGCCTCTGGGTGCGCTGCCCATAGCTGAAGTGCACCCCGTAACTGTCAAAATCCCGTGTTGCCAGCGTCGCGCAGACAGTCGAATCCATCCCGCCCGAGAGGCATACCACGGCCCTCGGCCGAATCACTTCTGTTCTTCCTCCGCCGCAATCTGGGCGGCTGTAACCGACTCCAGGGACTCAGGCGCATCATCCATAGCATCCAGCAGACTGCGCGCTGCCACTTCGTCCTCGGAGCGCACCTGCAATTGCGAAACAAATGCCACCGGAATCATGCTATTCGCAGTCTCCCCTTGCAGGAATACGCTGATTCCAGCCGCTTCCAGGGCAGAACGTGCCATGTTGGCCTCCATCGGCTCTGGAAAGGTTGCGATGGTCACGAACTCATCCGGGCCGTCTACGACTGTCTCTTCGCTCATGGTCTTCGTCTCACTGTCTCCGCTTGCGCGGTGCTACCTAGTCTCCACAGGCAGCCTACTTCAAATCAACCGACTGCAGGTGGAACGTAATCGTTCCCCAGAACAGCCGAGCCTGCATCTGTACCGGCAGATGCCGAGCATCGTCCGTATACCAGATCCAGATGCTGCCGCGATTTTTCACGACCCCCTCATCTGCGGTCGCTTGAACTTTGATGGTCTGAAAGGTCCCAGCGGGTGTCTTGATCTCTTCGCGATCTTCAACTTTCATACCCACGCTGACCGTCCGCATTGCATCCGCCAGCGGAAAACCCACCGTTTGCCCTGGCGTCAACGTCTGCGACTGGGTATAAAAC
>DATCDL010000007.1:0-24945 GCA_036510715.1 Acidobacteriaceae bacterium | reverse complement strand
GTCGTCGGGCACGACAACGCAGACGGTGGCGGCGGGGAGTATTGCGAACTATACGATGACCGTCGGAGCGCAGTCGGGCGCGTTTACAGGCGTCGTGGATTTGAGTGCGAGTGGATTGCCGGCGGGAGCTACGGTGGCGTTTAGTCCACCGCAGGTGGTACCGGGAGCGTCGGTGGTGACGGTGACGATGCTTGTGCAGACAAGCGCGACGGTAGCACGCGGCGGGGCTCGGGGAAGAGAGCTGCGACGGTACGGCGGTGCGGTGATGGCGTGCGTGCTGCTGCCGTTGATGTTGATGGGGAGACGCAGGCGAGGTGTGTGGCGAGCGATCGCGATGGGCAGTGCAGGGATGCTGCTGATGGGCGTGATGGGGTGCGGAGATAGAAGTATCTCGACGGCAACGCAGGGAGGGAAGACGTATATGTTGACGGTAACGGGGACGGCGACAAATCTTGTTGGTGCGGTGGTAAGCCACTCGATGAATGTGACCCTGGTGGTGCTGTGATGCAGAGGGCCTGAGCAGCGTTTTTGGTGCGACCGCGCATCTATCAGGATGCAACAGGGTGCAGACATCGATTGATTTATACGCGGCTGTCTTAAGAACCCTCTGACGGAGATGAGGACTATGCAAAGAACTTTGTTACCTGGAAAGCCTTACCCGCTGGGAGCTACTCCCTCCCAGCTGGGAACGAATTTTGCGGTGTTTTCGGAGTATGCGACCGGGGTACAGGTGTGCCTGTTTGATGATGCAGGAAAGCAGACTGACTGCGTGGAGTTGAAGGAGCGAACGGCGTTTGTATGGCATGGATTGCTGCGGGGAATTGGTCCCGGGCAGCGGTATGGGTACCGCGTGAAGGGCCCGTGGGAGCCGGAAAAGGGGCTGCGGTTCAATGCGAACAAGCTGCTGGTTGACCCGTACGCAAAGGCGATTTCGGGGAAGGTGGATAGGAAGGGGCCGATCATGCCGTACGACGTGGCCTCCGGGGATGCGCTGAAGATATGCGATAAGGACGATGCGGATTTCGTGCCCAAGAGCGTGGTGGTGGAGGGGCATTTCGACTGGGGTGACGACTGCCCACCCAACATCGAGATGTCCGATTCGATTCTTTACGAGGTGCACGTTCGCGGATTGACGATGAAGAATCCGGATGTGCCGGAGAACCTGCGTGGAACGTATGCGGGGTTGGCGCATGACTCGACTATCGCGTATTTGAAGAAGCTGGGTGTGACGGCGGTGGAGTTGATGCCGGTGCATCACTTTATCGATGAGGGAGATTTGCTGGATCGGGGGTTGAAGGATTACTGGGGATATAACACGCTGGGATACTTCGCGCCGATGTCGCGGTATAGCTCGAGCGGGGATGATGGGCAGCAGGTGGTGGAGTTCAAGGAGATGGTGAAGCGGCTGCATGCGGAAGGGATCGAGGTGATCCTGGATGTGGTGTACAACCACACATGCGAGGGGAATGAGATGGGGCCGATGCTGTCTCTGAAGGGAGTGGATAACCTGACGTACTATCGCACGGTGCCTGATGACCCGCAGCACTATATGGACTATACGGGGACGGGAAATACGCTGAATGTGTATCACCCACAGACATTGATGCTGATCATGGACAGCCTGCGGCACTGGGTTATCGAGATGCATGTGGATGGGTTTCGGTTCGATCTGGCGTCGGCGCTGGCGCGTGAATTGAATGATGTGAACAAGCTCGGAGCGTTCTTCGACACGATTCATCAGGACCCAACGCTGGCTGATGTGAAGCTGATCGCAGAGCCGTGGGATATTGGGGAAGGAGGCTACCAGGTAGGGAACTTTCCAGTGATGTGGGCGGAGTGGAATGGGAAGTACCGGGACACGGTGCGACGATTCTGGAAGGGCGATAGCGGGCAGTTGTCGGACTTCGCCTACAGGCTGACGGGGTCGAGCGATCTGTATCAGAGCGATGGACGGACACCCTCGGCGTCGATCAACTTCATCACGTCACATGATGGATTTACGCTGTGCGACCTGGTGAGCTACAACGAGAAACACAACGAGGCCAACGGCAATAACAATACCGATGGAACGGACGGCAACGATAGTTGGAATATGGGGGCGGAAGGACCGACGGACGATCCGGGCATTAACGAGTTGCGGGAACGACAGATCAGAAATTTTCTGACCACGCTGATGATCAGTCAGGGAGTTCCGATGTTATTGACCGGGGATGAGTTCTCGCGATCGCAGAAGGGAAATAACAACTGCTATTGCCAGGACAACGAGTTGACGTGGCATGATTGGGACCTGGATGAGTCGCGCAAGAGAGTGCTGGAATTTACGGCACGGTTGATCGCGCTGCGTAAGAAGCATCCGAATCTCCATCGCCGGAAATTTTTTCAGGACAGACAGATACGCGGTTCCGTTGTGCGGGATATCGCGTGGTACGGGAGCGACGGAAAGGATGTTTCGGATGAGGGATGGAAGGATGAGTGGAATAAATCCATTGCCTTATCGTTGAATGGACAGACGTTGAATGTAACGGATGTAGAGGGGTGCCCCGTGGTGGACGACAGCTTTCTGATCCTGGTGAATGCGGCGGCGGAGGGGGTGGAGTATGTGCTGCCCGAACCTCCGGGTAAGCATCCGTGGAGGCAGGTGCTGGATACGGAGAACATCGACGATCCATTCCACGCGGAGGAGGTCGGGGCGAAGGTGATCGTTGGAGGGCGGACGGTGCGGCTGTACAGCGACTGTGCGGAGGAGAAGTAGGCGCACAGGTTCTGGGCTCGTCCTGCGTGCGAAATCCTTCCTGCGCTAAAATGAGCCATGGAGATCTTCGCCACTAGCCTGTGTGACGTCAAACTTGTACGCCCTAAGAAGCATGGCGACGGTCGAGGCTGGTTCTCCGAAGTTTTCAATGCAAGAAGCTTTTCAGCAGCAGGTCTACCCGACCGGTTTGTGCAAGACAATCAGTCGTTTTCACGCAGAGGTGTTTTGCGGGGACTGCACTATCAACTTGGTGAACCACAGGGCAAGCTGATTCGTGTTCTTTCGGGGCACATCTGGGATGTAGCCGTTGACCTAAGGCCTGACTCGCCTGAGTTCGGTAAGTGGGCGGGGTTTGATCTGACGGGGGAAGATATCGAGTTCCTCTGGATTCCAGAGGGGTACGGTCATGGTTTCCTTGTCCTTTCAGAATCGGCGAACGTGCTCTACAAGACCACTGGTTTTTACTATCCCGCAGGCGAGCGCTGTGTGCGCTGGGATGACCCGACGCTCAAGATTGCGTGGCCTCTGGATGGAATTGGAAAACCGTCCGTCTCGTCGAAGGATGCCGATGGAAGTCTTTTGCGCGATGCGGAACTACCGTCGCCGATGCCACTCACGTAGAGGGAGCAGGGAAGCCGAAGATACTTGCGCTGCTGCCGCCGTTAGCCGAGCGTCGTTGAATCGAGTTCGTCCATCACGCGCGCAGTCGAATCCTGCCATCGGTGCATTTCAAATTCCAACGTGCGCCTAAGTTTTTCGCAGTTCATCCGTGAGTTCGCTGGACGCTTCGCCGCTGTTGGATAGGCAGTCGAAGGGACCGGAATCAACTTTGTATACTTGCGCTCAGGATGAGCCTTCTGTGCGAGCCTCACGAACTCGGAGGCGAAGCCGAACCACGTGGTGGATCCCGCGCCGCATGCATGATAGATTCCGCTCACTGGCCGAGCGGCGTCTGCCACCGGCCTGCCCGAACGTTGTCCCTCGGCCTCTTCTCTTTGAATGCAGTGCACTACCAGTCGAGCAAGCTCTCTCGACCAGGTGGGTGAGCCAACCTGGTCGTCGACAATCTTCAGTTCCTCGCGCTCCAGTGCGAGCTTCAGAATCTTCTGCAGGAAGTTTTCTCCCGTCGCGCCAAAGACCCAGCTTGTCCGAAAGATGAAATGCACAGCACCGCTCTCCGCGAGCGCTCGTTCCCCGGCAAGCTTCGAAGCACCGTAGACACTCAGTGGTCCGGTGGCGTCATCCTCACTCCAGGGCGTCGATCCTGCGCCCGAGAACACATAGTCCGTCGAAAAGTGAATGACCGGCGCGCCAACGAGCGCAGCCTCTTCCCCCAGGACCCCCGGCGCATCTCCATTGATCGCATAGGCGACGTGTGCATCACTCTCAGCTTTGTCCACGGCGGTATACGCCGCAGCATTCACGATCCAGCTTGGCTTCAACTGCCGTACGACAGCACGGATCGCAGCGGCGTCGGTCAGGTCCAACTCCGATCGCGTGAGCGCAATCACCTCGCCGCAATTCTGAAGCAGGGGAAGCGCATCCATGCCCACCTGGCCACGAGCACCGATAAGCAGAATGGGACCATTGCTCACGCGCGTCAGTAGAGCGTCTCTGTGAGCAATACCTTGAGGTATTGCCCATAGGAGCTCTTTCCTAACTTATTGGCCTGCGTCTCCAATTGCGCAGCGGAGATATATCC
The DNA here is from genome assembly GCA_036510715.1 of Acidobacteriaceae bacterium. Lineage (GTDB taxonomy): Bacteria > Acidobacteriota > Terriglobia > Terriglobales > Acidobacteriaceae > Granulicella. The sequence goes on along the minus strand of DATCDL010000007.1, from coordinate 20,491 downwards.
AAGGCGATAAGCAATCTCCTCCGGGCACGCCACTCTCAAACCCTGTCTGCGTTCAATCGTCTGTACAAAGTTCGACGCCTCAAGCAGCGCTTCATGCGTTCCTGTATCGAGCCACGCCATCCCTCGTCCCAGCAACTCAGTTCGCAGCTGACCTCGCTCAAGATACCAACGATTGACATCCGTAATCTCCAACTCGCCGCGCTCTGAGCGCTTCATCTGCTCGGCTACCGAGACAATCTGCGCGTCATAGAAGTAGATGCCCGTGACAGCGTATCTGGACTTCGGCTTCAATGGCTTCTCTTCCAGCGAAATCACTTTGCGATCAGCGTCAAAGGCGACAACGCCATAACGCTCCGGATCGTTGACCGCATAGGCAAATACGGTGGCTCCTTCCGGATGCGCGGCGGCGCCTTGCAGTGCCTTCACGAAATCATGTCCGAAGAAGATATTGTCCCCCAGCGCGAGGCAGCAACCATCCCCGTTGAGGAACTCCTTGCCGATCAGGAAAGCCTGGGCGATTCCATCGGGCGATGGCTGCACCGCATATTGCAGATGGACCCCCCACTGCTCGCCGTTGCCGAGCAATGCTTCAAACCGAGGAGTATCCTGCGGCGTCGAAATGAGCAAAATCTCACGTATCCCTGCCAGCATCAGCGTCGAGAGCGGATAGTAGATCATCGGCTTGTCGTAGATCGGTAACAACTGCTTTGAGATCGCCTGGGTGACCGGGTGCAAGCGTGTACCCGAACCACCGGCGAGAATAATACCTTTCATCGGATCTCCGTCTGGGACTTACGGTCAGCGTAGTTCGTCGTAACCCATTGTTGATAGGCGGTGCCAGTTACAGATTTAATCCACTGGTCGTTGGAAAGATACCACTCAATTGTTTTGCGCATTCCAGTCTCAAAACTCTCTACCGGATGCCATTCCAGTTCGCGCTCAATCTTGCTCGCATCAATAGCATAGCGTCTGTCATGGCCCGGACGATCCTTCACATAGGTGATGAGTTGTTTGTGAGGCTTGTAAGGTGAGTCGGGAACTAACTCATCCAGCAGGGAACAGATTGTCTGCACAACTTCAAGATTGCTGCGCTGATTGTTCCCCCCAATGTTATAGGTCTCCCCTAAAACACCCTTCTCCAGCACCTCGACAATTGCCCTGCAGTGGTCATTCACAAACAGCCAGTCGCGCACCTGTTGACCATCCCCATAAATAGGAAGCGGCTTGCCTGTAAGTGCATGGGTAATCATCAGCGGGATTAGCTTTTCTGGAAACTGATACGGGCCGTAATTATTGGAGCAGTTCGTCGTGATGACAGGCAGTTTGTAGGTGTGAAGCCAGGCCCGAGCCAGAAAGTCTGAGGCAGCCTTGGAAGCAGCATAGGGGCTGTTGGGTGCGTAGGGTGTTCCTTCCGTGAACGCAGGATCGCGGGGCTCGAGCGTTCCATAGACCTCGTCGGTCGAAACGTGAATAAAACGGAACGCCTGGCGGTCCTCCTCATCGAGTGTCGCGATGTAGACACGCGCCGCTTGAAGCATCGTGAAGGTGCCCTCGATGTTCGTCTTGAGAAACGCTTCCGGTCCCACAATGGATCGATCAACGTGGCTCTCTGCTGCGAAATGAACGATAGTCCGAGGCCTATGCTCTGCAAGGGTGCTGGCGATCAACTCGCCATCACAAATGTTTCCATGGACAAAAACATGATCAGGATTGCCATCGAGGGAGACCAGATTGCCAAGATTGCTTGCATACGTCAATGCATCTAGGTTGATGACGCGGCCTTTGCCTGAGCGAATCCAGTGCAATACGAAATTAGACCCAATAAAGCCCGCCCCGCCAGTGACCAGGATTCCCGTATCCATCGCCATTTAATCAGCCTCACCTTTCGTACTAGCGAGTAGTTTATCGTCTGCCACGCCTATTCCAACACTGAGGTTGCCAGAGAAAATTTCAATCGGCGCCGGGACACCCCGCTCCTTGGCCTCCCCTTTGCTGGCGATGCTGGTAGGCAGTGTCGCCGGCAATTCGCGGAGACGTTTTAAAGTGTCCCGGTTAACCTTGGATCGTTGAGGGTCAAAAATCCAGCCCCATTTATTGAAATATCTCACTAAGTTAGTGATGTGAACCCATAGTGCCCGCTTACTCTTGTAGGACTGTCTTGCGTGATCGTGAACGACAGTTGCCCCCGGATAGAACACGGTGCGGAATTCGGTATGCATCCGCCGCGTGATGTCGATGTCCTCTGCATACACGAAGAAACGTTCATCAAATAATCCCACCGTGCAAAGCGCGGAGGTGCGAAAAAGCATGAAGCAGCCCGATAGAAAGGGGACATCCATCACCTGGTTATAGCCGGTAGATCGAAGTTCAAAACACTCCAGCCGCCGACGTACGAAATGCCTGAATGGGCCTCCAGCGAAACGACGAAGAAGAAGGTCAACCGGCGTCGGTAAAAGCTTACATAGATATTGGAGCGCGCCGTCGGGATATAGAACCTTCGGCATCAGTTGTCCGATGCCCGGGTTGTCCTTCATGAAGTGGATCATCTTTTCGAGTTCGTGATGTTCAAAGTAGATGTCCGGATTGAGAACAAAATGAAATTCCGCATGATCCAGAGCCTGTCGGAGCGCAACATTATGCCCAGCACCGTATCCGCCGTTCTTTCCCATCCTCAGATAAATCACCCAGGGCAGGTGAAGCAACGAATGATTGAGAGGCTCCGGGGAGTTATCGATCAGGTAAACGACAGGCCGAACCGTCGATCGCTCAATGCAATCAAGAAGTCGCTTCACCTGAGACACTGAAGTGTTGTATAGAACAACGGAAGCTGTAATCCTGGGCATAATTTCCATGCGGTAGTCTTAATCGATTGATTCAACTCAAAAATAGATTGCTCAATGCAATTCGCGTTAGGGCTCTCTACACTAAAGTATACGTTGATCCGAGGAGTGCTCCATCACAGCGAGGGACAGCTACCGTCAGGAAAGAAGACAGTTCCCAATTTAGCTTCTCGATAATCAAGCGATTGTCTGATGATTTGCGTCCGCGCGTTCCGGATGGTTCGGAAATGTGAATACACCAAGGTATTCATTGTATTCATTCAGCGGGGTGCAGCAGGATCTTCCAAAGTGTTTTCCAGTCATGTGAAAACGGCGGGGCGATGTGCTCCTCCGCGGCGGGTCGAAACACCTCTTCTCCAGCGATTGTCTTCCGCATCAAATCTTCCAGTTCTTCGATAGTTTCCGTATCGAAGAATGCGACCCTGTCGTACTTACCTACCGTCTCGTGCGCATACGGAAGGTTCGCCGCAAGGATAGGCTTCCCCGTTGCCTTGAACTCGGTGATAGGCATTCCCCACGTCTCCAGCTTCGAGGGAAAGACGAGGCAGTCTGCCTCTCCATAGCGCCGCATGACTTCTGCCCTTGGTAGAACTCCGAGCCACTTCACCGTGGTCAGGTCGGAGAACTCCCGGACAATCCCGGCCGCATAGCGTGTCTCGCTACCATTCATTGTGAGCCAGACTTCAAACTGATCGAAGCCTCCGTGCTCTAACTTCCGAGCGGTCCTCAATATATGCTCGATATTCTTGAATGTCCGCGGATAAGCCGGATAGAAGAATCGGTAGCGCGCATGTACGGAAGGTTCAACTTGCTCTCCCCTGGAGATCTCGAGGTCGTCTACGGATGGATGTGCGACAACAACCTTGCGTACGCCGTAGCGCGACCGGAATTGCGTGCGCATCCAGTCCTGCTGGACAACGACGAAGTCGTTCGATCGAATGTTGATCCCGTATAGGAAGCGATAGAGCAGGGTAAAGAGGCCAAACTTCCAGTCCAGCAGCATCTCTTGAATCCGAAAAGGATAGAACGGGCTAGGATTATGACAGTAGACAGCCCTGATCGTAGCTCTGACGTTGGGCGTCATATCATGCATGGCAAACCACAGGTGAGGCTTTAACTTTTCGCTAATCCTGCGACATTCAAAGTATTCAAAACGTAGGCGCCTGAGCCATGAAGTCTTTACTTCCGGATATTCCATGAAGTTGACATCGGGAATGTCGAACAGGGACGCCCTATGGACTAACGCAATAATTTCATAGGTATCTGAATACTCTTCCGCAAGCGATGCGATGGCGTCCTTGAACACCGTCAAAGGTCCCATCCCAGTGAAGTTGACCCCCGACAGCACAATCTTCGGCTTCAAACCGTCTCCCACAGTTCGGTGGCAAAGTTGAATTGCTTGATCACCCGCGCCGGACTGCCTACCGCAATGCTATATGGCGGAATGTCTCTTGTTACGGTGGACATAGTTCCAATGATTGCTCCGTTGCCAATCTGAACACCAGGAAGCACGGAGACAAACTCGCCGAGCCACACATCGTCCCCGATGACTACTGGCGCAGCACTCAGTGGACGCTTAGCCGGAGCAACGCGAGGATCGGAGTGAATACTTCCCCTGCCATAGCCGCCGTGGTCGTGATCCGTAATAAACACCTTGCTTGCGATCAAAACTCTGTTCCCTATCAATACAGATTCAATAGCCGCAATATGAACATAATCATTGAGGGACACGTCGGAACCAATCTGAATCAGCGGATGCGTCGTCGATGAATCACCCAGGGCATCCATGCGCAGACCTCTGCCACAGGAGAAGTTGGATCCGAGCGCAATCCATCGTCTGCCGCGGATGTAGAACGGACGTCGCATCAAACGACTTCCAGGGAACGCGAGCCGCGTCCTGATCACATCCAACGCCAGAGACAGCAATCCGACAAGTCCGTAGCCGGCAAGCATCCCGCCTTGCGGTCGGCTGGGGTACTGTTTCACTAGCTCTTCTCCCTCTTCGCGTTTATGACAATCGTCTGCTTCCGCGATGCAATTTGCACAGTTGAAAGTTATCTTTTGACAATGTCAAACCCCGGCTGAACTTTGTTTATGCTTGCGGTAAAGCCTTTGCATCAAAACAACTGATCCTCCTCGGGATTGTAGTTGAGATGAATAACAAGAAGCGAGACGCAACGACGGCTATGAGTACGATGACGGACATGTCCAGCAGCGGACCCGTAAATAGGTTTACTTCCGTGGGGAGGGCAAAAACCAGGAGGGCAAGAGCCAAAAAATAAATCAGCCGCAGGGGAGAAATTCCCTGTGCCTCCAAGAACAAGATCCTTATGCGTGCCACAAAATAGCCCACCGCACCGCAATAGATCACGCCAAAAAATGCGCCAAAATATACGTGACCCGCAATGAAGAAAGGTGTATTGGGCCCGATCACGATATCCGAGACCCCAGCCCCCCTCCAGTAGTAATCTACCATCTGGTACCCGAGAGGGAATTGATAGGGGACCAATCGCAGCTCTCCGAGCACCGGGTTAAGAACCATGTACACGTAATCCAGAGGGCCGTACGACGCAAAATGCCGGAGTACATGTGGATCGTAATAATAAATGATAGAGTCTCCCTGCATAAGGATGCGCTGTAGTAGACCAGCTATGGCGATACCCCAGTTCTTGGAAACGACATACAGCACCGCGACCGCCAGAAATAGGGCAGCAGCAACCAGCACAATGGAGATGCGCCGAAGTCGCTTCGCGGACTTATCAGGAACCAAATCTCTACGATAGAGGACGTAGCCGATTATGCTCAGGAAAATTACCAAAGCGCCCTTGGATCCGCCGAGACTCGCGAGCAAGATGCAAAGCAGGAATACAGTCCCGAAGATCTTCCGATGCTTGCCTCGGACGGCCAGCAGAACCGCCCCAGCCGGAACAAAGATTCCCACCCCTGCGTTGACGCGCTTTACCAAGCCTAGACCTCCGGTAATTTCGCTAACTTTGCTCAAGGATGGATCATTGGAAAAGATTGGAAAACCCGCTGTCACTCCCAGCCAGATATTCGCGAAAAGGAGTATGAGAAAGAGGAGAAATACCGTGCACTCTGCAATGCTTATGTCGCGGCTCGTCCAAACCATTGTCCCCGCCCTGAGACGAGGTTTGCGCACCAATAGAAACCCGAAGACAAGGGCTGCCTGCGAGGTGAAGAACTGAAACAGCAAAAAGTCCGAATGAATTAGCGCCAGGGCCATCACGCAGTATGCCGCTTGCCCCACCGCCAGGACGACCAAGGGGTCAAAGATGGAAAAGATTCGGCTCCTGTAAGAGTAGAAAAATATTACGAGAAAGATACTAGACCAAAGCAATACCAACCATAGCGTCGCTCCTATATCGTTCGGATCCAGATTCAGCACGCGAGAAATCTCCGATCCCTAAACCGAAGCGCCATCCGCATGCAGGTCAGTACTGTGAAGAGGTTGCAGGCGTGACGACGGAGAAATCCCGACGAATTCATTATCCGTAAGCCGCGAATCACCTCTTGATGACGCCATAATTTCACATCCACACTTTCAACTTTAAAGGATGACAAGTCGTGGGTAATCGTCGAATCAAACACGCACGCAAACTTCTCATCCTTTGCGTACTGTTCACAAAACCAGCTGTCTGTTCCGTAGAAGGACAGCGTATTTGGATACCTTGAAAATTTACTGAGAAAATAGTTCGACCCTATGATCATTCCGCTGTTAATAGCCGTCTTGTATCTAAACCGAATGGCACCTAGTCTGGGGCGTCGCCAATAAATACCTTTGAAGTAGAACAAGTGCGCTGGGCTGACGATGTGCCCGCTCGCCTTTACCAAGGGGAGAAAAAGTCCGAGGTCAGGGAAGTCTTGGATGGCCTGGGCCGCAACACCTAGGAACGTGGGCTCCAAAAACGAGTCCTGATCTAAAAGAAGAAGATGGCTGAAACTTCCCGGATGCTGCCTAATCCTATTGTCAATGACTTCGTTGTAGATGAAAGAGAGAGGCTGGTTTTCTGGGCTGTGATGGTAGTCATACGAGGTGAAATTCCTGTTGAGCCACTCTTTCCCAATTATTGAGCATGGCGTTGGACTGTTGTCCCAAATCACCAGATGCTGCAACGACGAATTGTGCTGTTTCGCAAGCGACAACAAGGACTCGGAAGCTTCGGGCTCGATTCTGAAAAGTACAACCAACGCAAGTAGCTTCATCTGAGGCCTAATCTCCGCAATTGTGTATTTCCATCGTGCACTCGTTTAACCTCGCGGTTTGTCGATTCAAGCATTATGCCTGACGCCCATGCCAACTCATCATCTTGGAAAGTCGCTTCAAGAGCCCATTAAGCTTATAGCTTAGAAAAGCTAGAGGCAGAAATACGACTCCACTGTTCCTGCGAATGCTCTTATAGATTTCTCCAAAGTTCTCCTTGTTCGATGACAATCCAGGATTTCCGTGGCTTGAGATAACTCGACGGAAAACTCTAATCGAGTTGGTGGCCTTTGCCATTCGTTGATTGTGATCAAAGTCCCCGAAAACACGGTACGATGGATCGTACCCAAGGTGGGCGCTGCGGCGGTAGAACGTACCTTGATGGTGCCAGACGTTTGAGATGCGCATGGAACCATCGTCTTTCGGTATATGGACTGAGCCACCGTCGAGCTGAACACGAAAGGCAGCGACATCCACTTTCTCTCGCTGGCACGCCGCAAGTTCTGAGGTTGGCACCAGATGAAGCCTGTCCCCTGCGTTCAGGTGCAGAATATATTCCCCGCTTGCGGCTGCGATGCCTTTATTCATCGCGTCGTAAATGCCCCCATCCGGCTCGCTCACCCAATAGTCCACTTTCTCATTGCGGGCTTGCAGCAGTTCAAGCGTCCCATCGCCGGAGCCGCCATCGACTATCACGAGCTCCAAGTTGTCCCCGCGGAAGGGGGCGATATTGTCGATCAATGCGGCAACTTCATCCCGATCTCGAAAGGCGACCACTATGATGGAAACAAGCGGCAGCGGCCGCACCGGCGAGGGCTCTCCCCGTATACCGCCTTCGACCCGGCGCAGGTGGTTCAAGTCCTCTATTTCTGCGTCGTTTGTTCTTGTCATCTTGTTCCTTCGCTAAGCCAACGCGCAGTCAACTTTGGCGTTCCACACAGACTTTATTTTGCCTCTGCCGATAGAGGATTCTTGTTTAAGCCGATTCATCCAACGAAGTAGACAATTTGCCTATGGGCCTTTGCGACCTCACGTTGCGTTCTGGGAAGCGGCCCTTGCCTCCTCTCGCCTTGTGGCATCAACTCGCCCGTCAATCTGACAGTCTCTTAATCATATCCCAGTAGGCCTCCGCAAATTTCTGTTGTCGTTCGGGGAAGAGCACCCTGGCCTCGTCCTGCATGGCGGCATCGTGCTGCTCGTCGAATCCACTGTATGCCGCCAGCATGGAGTCGGCCAGGGCCTCGGGTGAGTTGTCAGCGAAGAAGAAGCCTCGCTCCGGTGCCCTCTCCTTATGGGCGGGGAAGCGGATGACCTTGCTTAGTGATGCGCCCCTGCCTTCTTCATTATAATCTGGGATATGGAAGAGATTCGCTCTGTCTCCGCGGAGCTAGGCGAGAGGGACTCATTTGGGAGGCCAGAGACAAAGAATTATTGTGGTTGGCGCAGGGGATCATGCCAAAGTTGTTCTGGAAGCGTTATGGGCTATGGGTGCCTTTGATGTGGTGGGTCTTCTTGATCCCCATCCTACGTGTGCGGAAGTGTTGGGCATACCCGTTCTAGGCAGAGATGAATTGTTGCCTAGCCTTTTGAGACAGGGTGTGACCGCTGCGGTGGTGGCAATCGGATCAAATCTCAGGCGGCAGCAAATAGGCCAGAGCCTGCTTGCGATGGGATTCGCGCTCCCCTTTGTGGCTCATCCATCCGCTATTGTTGCGCCAAGCGCAACGATAGCTCAAGGGACTGTCGTGATGGCCAGGGCCGTCGTGGGGACTCTAGCGAATATTGGAGAGTTGGCAATTATAAATACTGGCTCGATAGTGGAGCATGACAACCAGATAGGGCAGGCCGCTCACATTGCTCCAGGAGCCGTTCTGGCCGGAAGAGTGAGGGTCGGCGAACGTGCCTTGGTGGGTGTCGGCAGCGCCGTGCGGCCGGGTATTTCTATCGGCGACGATTCAATCGTCGGCGCAGGTTCCGCTGTCGTGTCGAATGTTCCTTCGGGCGCAACAGTGTTTGGTACGCCGGCGCGGATACAGCCAAGCCGGTAGAGCAGATGTATGCTGCTAAAATCGCGCGCTTCTCCCAGAGGCGCGGGTTTTCATGACCGTGCTCGATATATCGAACAAAAGGCTTCCGAGTTCCCGCTGGCGCATAGTCAACTGCATTATGGCTTCTTCCTTGCTGGGCATCTGTGGCGGGTTTTCCAGCATCTCCATCATCTTTGCTGCTAAATCCTCTGCTGAGCCAGTTGCAAAGAATCGCACAACTCCGATGTCTATCTCGCGATTCACCGGAATATCCGAGACGATGCTAGGTGTTCCGGTGGATACCGCATCGTAAACCGCTCCTCCGCCGGGGCCGCCTTCAAAGAGGGTTGGCTGAACTACGCTCAACGAGCCGCGCATGATTGCCAACTGATCGCCCTTCGGAACTAGACCCAGAATATGGATGTAATCTCGTAGGTTGTTTTTCTCAATGATGTCCTTAAGATTGTTGAAATGCTCCGGCCATCTGTAGTCGTCGGTGTTGCCCGTACATACGAGGTGGACATCGTGACCTGCGTCCCTTACCTGCCGAAGCGCCATGAACGCCGTTTCATGGGACTTGTGTATCCAAAACTGATTGGAAACAATAAAGTAACGCGCTGGTAAATGGTAGGCCGCGCGGATATCCGGGTCGGAACGGTTTAAGAAAAAATCGTAGTTTGCAGGCGGACAAAATGGAAGCGAAAATAGACGTGCCTTGTGGTCGGGATAGAACTCCTCAATGTCCTGAACAACGGCAGCCGCATTCACAATTACGGCTGGAGCCTCGGCGAGAATTCTGGAAAACAGTCTGTCCCGTGCCCTGCGCTCTCTTTCGCTGAACCAGTTCGGTAACCGCTTATGCTGCAGGTCTGGAATATAGCCAATCCAGGGAAGCGGGAATGAAGGTCCGAGCGAGTTGGCACAGGGAAACAAGACTTCGGCGCGGCATTGCCGCATAGCGGATGCCAAGCCCGAGGCTGTATCGCGATAGTCTACGATATTGATCCGCGCCCCAGAGCTTGACAGGGTATCAATCAACTCGCTCCTGAGAATCCCGGACGAAGGACTGGTCCTCATGCCTGCGAGTGTCTTGATCCCGTTTTTGGCCAGTATTGTCAGGGATTTCGAGATGCTTTTCGACGGAAGAAGGATGCTCCAGCTTGTTTCAGAAGAAACGGAGTTAAGTGCGCTGACGCAAAAGCGCAGAAAATCGATTCCTCCAGTCCAACGTGCCAGGGAGTCAGCCAATATTGCAATGCGTGGAGTAGCGATTGTCCACTTTGAACTCGGCATCGGTTTGCTCACTTGTCTTCAACTAAACTGATGACCGTCGGAGTGAAGTAGTTTGCGATTGCAACGCAAATTCCTTTTACGTCCACCTCTTCCAGTCCAGGATAGCTGGGTAAATTAATTCCTCGCCAGCCGAGGTTTTCCGCGACTGGGTGGCGCTGAAAATCTGAGGAATACATTGGCATGCTATGCACGGGATAAAACAATGGGCGTGTCTCAATTCCATTCTTCTGTAATGCGCTTCGCAGGGGATCGCGATCCGCCGCGTCTGGGACGAGGATCGACACCATCCAGTAAGAATGCCGAACATCGCCGGCTTCTTCCTGAAAAGTGACCGGCAAGTCTCTCAGTTCGCGCCTGTACCAAGCGGCGATCTGGCGTTTCTTCGCGATAAAACTGTCGGCCTGCTCCAGTTGAGCGAGTCCGATCGCGGCGCAGATGTTGGTCATTCGATAGTTATAGCCAATCACGTCGTGCCAATACTCGCGATATTTGGCTAAACCCTGACCTTTGAAGTGAGTCATGCGATCATGCAGGGTGTCGTCGTCAGTGACAACCATACCGCCCTCCCCGGTTGTGATGGTCTTGTTCCCGAAGAAACTGAAAGTGCCGATGTCACCGAAGGTGCCGACATGGCGCCCTTTGTAGTAGGAGCCAATAGCCTCTGCGCAATCCTCCACAAGAAACAGGTTGTGCTCGCGGGCGATTTGTTTCAGATCGTCCATTTCGCACGGCTGACCATATAGATGGACGGCAAGGATGGCCCGCGTGCGTGGAGTTATCTTCCGTCGGACGTCTTCGGGATCCATCTGCCACGTGCTCTTGAGGGAGTCGCAGAATACAGGCGTGGCCCCTGTATATGCGATTGCATTGACCGATGCGATGTAAGTTAGCGTTGGCACGATCACCTCGGCGTCCGGCCCGATACCCAGTGCCAGCAGCGCCAGATGAAGCGCGACAGTGCCATTGGCAACGGTCGCGGCGTAGCGCACGCCGATGTATGCTTTGAAACCGTCCTCGAATTCTGGAATGAACTTCCCTTTGGAAGATATCCAGGTGGAGTCCAGGCATTGGTTTACATATTTTTTTTCATTGCCTGTCAATGACGGCTGATACACGGGGTATTTGAACATTAGGGTCTGTTCTCCTGAAGATCTAGGTTACCGTATTCACGGGCACCGCCGCTGTCCCAGTTCCCAGCCGCCGGATGTAGGAAGGAATGTAGAGCGCGCAGGGCAATGCGCTCAACAGCAAATAGGCAGTGATGGTCGCCCAGGGAACGCCTGTGATGCCGAAGCGATGGACGAAGACCACCTTTGTGATGACGCATACCATCCCGAAGATGGAGGCGACAATCACCTGAAAGCGGATAACACTCGCACCATTGAGAAATGAAGCGAGAGCGTCGCCACAGCAGCCAATCACCGTCCATATGGCAAGCCCCAGAAGCAGGAAAAACGGCGGATGGATACGGGAGCCGACCCACCAGTGGATGAGACGGTGCGAGAGGAGCAACATTGTGAATGAAGCCGCAGAGGTAGCGCCGAGAACAAGCAGTAGCGACGTCTTGAGTGTGTGCCGAACCCACTTCATGTGGCCGCGGGAGATGGCTTCTCCGTAGGCTGGCCAGAGAGGAGCAATCAGCATACCCGACATCATGGCAATAAGCCCGAACATGCGCTGCGGGATCGCATACTCGGGCACGTTCACTGCTCCGAGGGTTCGGGCGATAATGAAATTGTCGGCAGAGAACGAGACGGCAACTACTACCTGAAGTACGAAAAAGAGGCCTCCGAGCCTAGCGATCTGGGAGATGACGTCGCGGGAGACAAGCTTCCGGCTTGGCCGCAGGTCGGGACGGACGAAGCCGAAAAAATGAGTGGCATTCAGCGCGGTGGCGAAGATAGGTGCGCCGGCGATGGCGATCACCAGCACGGGCAAGCTTACATGCAGCCAGATGCCTCCGAGCACGCCAATAAAGCCTGCTGTGCTGCCACACAACTGCCAAAGGCCGTAACGGTACCCCTGCTGCAGACCCAATTGCACCCGTTGCACCACATCCATCGAGATGTTCAAGGCAAAGCAGATGGCGAAGACCGCCAGTGCCGGGCCTGACTCCGCCCGGGCCTGCGGCGAATACACCCGGAAGAAATTCGCCCAGTTGACGAACCTGTAGATAGAGAAGAACGACAGCAGAAGGAGGACGGCGATCGTATTGAGCACAGCGAATCCGCTGGAGACCGCCTTGCGCACGCCTTCCATGTCGTCTTTTCCGAACGCCTTGGAGACGGTGTTCAACACGCCATTGCCCACGCCAAAGTCCGCGAACGCCGCCATCGCCAGCACGGAACTGATGGTCATCCACAGGCCGAATCGCTCATTGCCCAGATACTTGAGCGTGAGAGGAACCGTGATGAGCGAGGTGCCGATCTGCACCACGCGTGCCAGCGTCGAAGCGCTGCCGGTAAGCACCGCTCGGCGATTCCTTTCGGCCCCACGCTCGTGGTCTTCCAGACCATTCTGATCACGGAGATGCAGTAACTGCCGAATTCTCCGTATGGCTGACCGAATCACTCCACGACCTGTGTGACATAGCCTGAAGGCTGCTGCACCGCTGCATAAATGGCCGAATACTCCTGGTAGACAGCTGTAAGTCCATCACGCAAAGAGATGCTAGCCTGCCAGCCTAGCTCCTTCAGGCGCGATACATCAAGCAATTTCCGCGGCGTTCCGTCGGGCTTGGAGGTGTCGAAGACCAGTCCGCCCTTGAAGCCCACCACTTCGCCGATAAGCTCTGCAAGCTCCCGCACTGTCAGGTCTTCGCCGCAACCCACGTTGAGCAGGGGCGCCTGCGATTCCGATTGCACCATAGGCCCATACACTTCATCTGGCAGGTTCATCAGGAAGACACACGCATCGGCCATGTCGTCGCTATGCAGAAACTCCCTGCGTACCGTGCCGGTCCCCCACACGGAAACTTCGGAAGCACCCGCCGCCTTCGCCTCGTGCATCTTGCGCAGCAGGGCAGCGAGCACATGGGAACCTGTCAGGTCGTAGTTGTCATTCGGTCCATAGAGATTGGTAGGCATCGCTGCGATGTACTGCGTCCCATACTGCCGATTGAAAGCCCAGCAGGCCTCAATACCGGCGATCTTGGCCACGGCATACGAGCGGTTCGTCGGCTCCAGCGGCCCTGACAGCATGTACTCCTCCCGGATTGGCTGGGGACAGTCGCGCGGATAGATGCAGCTTGAGCCAAGAAAGAGGAGCCGCTTCACATCGGCCTGATGCGCTGCCTGCACAACGTTGGTCTGGATAGCGAGGTTGTCGTGAATAAACTCAGCGGGGCGGGTGTTGTTGGCCAGAATCCCTCCCACCTTTGCAGCCGCGAGGAAAACATACTCCGGGCGCTCGTCCGCAAAGAAGCGAGCCACGGCCGCCTGATCAGTCAGATCCAGCTCCGCATGGCTTCGGGTCACGATGTTGGCGCAACCTTCGCGCTCAAGCCGTCTCATGATGGCCGAGCCCGCCAGCCCGCGGTGTCCCGCGACATAGACCTTCGAGTCCGCGAGAGGAGATTTATTCGTTATATTCATAAGCGCTGTATCCGTGCTTCTTGACCAGTTGGTCTCTCTCCGCCGCTAATAGGTCAACGTCAACCATTTCTTTGACAAGCTCATCGAAGGTCACCGTGGGCTTCCATCCCAATCGTTCATGGGCATAGCTTGGGTCACCGAGCAATGTCTCCACCTCCGCCGGACGGAAATACCTTGGATCCACCGCAACCACAGTGGTGCCGCTGGTATCGACGGCCCTTTCGTCCACTCCTTCGCCCTCCCACTTGATCTCGATGCCGAGTACCTCGGCCGCCCGTGTCACAAACTCACGGACGCTATGTTGCACTCCGGTCGCAATCACAAAATCCTCAGGCGATTCCTGCTGCAGCATCCGCCACTGCATCTCCACGTAGTCGCGCGCATGTCCCCAGTCTCGGAGGGCGCTCAGGTTTCCCAGGTACAACGTATCCTGCAGGCCGAGCTTGATGCGCGCCAGCGCCCGAGTGATCTTACGCGTCACAAAGGTCTCGCCCCTCACCGGCGACTCATGATTGAAAAGAATGCCATTGCAAGCGTACATGCCATAGGCTTCACGGTAATTCACGGTGATCCAATAGGCGTACAGCTTTGCAACCGCATAGGGGGACCTTGGGTGAAACGGCGTCTTCTCGGTCTGCGGGACTTGCTGCACCAGACCGTACAGCTCGGAAGTGGATGCCTGATAGAACCGCGTCTTCTTTTCAGCTCCGAGTATGCGGATAGCCTCGAGCACCCTCAGCGCTCCCAGTCCATCGATATCCGCCGTGTACTCCGGCTGCTCGAACGATACCGCTACATGGCTCTGCGCGCCTAGATTGTAGATTTCGTCTGGCTGGACCTTCTGCACGATGCGAAGCAGATTGCACGCATCCGACAAATCACCATAGTGCAGGACGAATTTCCTATCCGGCGAATGAGGATCTTTATAGAGATGGTCGATGCGGTCGGTGTTGAAGAGAGAACTGCGCCGCTTAATACCATGTACCTCGTACCCTTTGCGAAGCAGAAACTCCGCCAAGTAGGACCCGTCCTGCCCGGTGATACCGGTAATCAAAGCAATTTTCGACACGTTAATCCTAACGACCCCGCTATGTGATGTTGCCCAACCCTGATTCTACCGTAGGCACGCGAGTTAGATGCTTGCTTGCCTGTTGGGTCTGAGTTCCAGAGAGCACGGCGGGTAGATGGGATCTGCGGTGGCGTATCAACGAAGACCACTTGTCCCAGCGGTGATCAAGAAATTCAGACCCACTGGTTTCAGGCGCTCCTGCCTGCACATCCTCTATCTTTTCAACCAGGGATTCAAAGTCATCGGCTTTTAGTTGAGAAAGCCCGGCGCAACATTCTTAGCTTTCCGCTAGCTTCCGGATCGCTCTTCAGGTGTTCCCAGCCGGCGAGGAACAGTGCAATGAAAATTCCTAAGAAGAAGCCCGCTAATGTGGCGCCTACGACAATCAAGCCGCGCTTCGGGAAGGACCGTCTATCCGGTGGAACGGCCGAGTCGACTACCTGAATGAGCGAGCCCTCCTTCGCCTCGTCGAGTTTGGCCACCTCGAATTGTCGCGCGAGGATGTCAAAGAGCGTCTCGTTGTATTTCACGTCGCGCAGCTTACGGACATACTCCATCCCCGCTTCGGGAACTTTTCCCTTCGGGATCATAAATTCGTTAGGACCATCTTCGGAACCGCCAAGCTTGTTCAGCTGCGATCGCAAATTAGCGAGCTCACTTTGAGCCTGGACCAGTTGGGAGTTCTCACCCGTTGCGTAGGTCTGAATTCCCTGAATTTGGACTTCTCTGGCGGTGATCTGTGCACGGAGTGCCGCGGCTGATTCGATAAGAGCTCGTGCCTGACTGTCGGGCTGAATTACTCCCGTCTTTACTTCTGTCTGCGCAAGAGCCTCCTCGGCATTGGCCAGGTTGTTCTTTGCCTTCTCGAGCTCCCCCTCGAAGAAGAGCCTGCGCTGGGATGCCTCCGTGATGGCGAGATGCTGCGATAGATCTCTAAACTGGTCGACGTAGCCGTTGGCAATCTCCGCTGCTCTGCGGGGATCTCGATCTTCGACGGAGATGTGGATGAGGCCATCCTTGCCGCTGCCGTCCACGATCGCATTGCCCTCGAAGGCCTTGGTCGCGTCGGAAAGGTACTTCGCGTGATACTCCTTCATCAAGCCGTAACGTTGCACCATGGCGTCCTCAACGGTGCGGCTCTTGAACATCGCGACGTACATGTCGTTGGGATTCTTCAGCCCGAGACTGCCACCCGCCAGCGCAGCCATCCCTCCCAGACTGCCAAGCTGGGAGGCCAGTGCGGCGCCCATCGAAGTGTTCTGCTGCGGTGGTAAAAGGGTAACGGTTGCGGTGTAGCGTTTGGGCAGAAGCAGCGAGATGACGATGGCGAGGATCGCAAAGATCGCTGTGACCCAGAGGACAATGCGTTTCCGCTCCGCGATGACGATCAGAAGGTCGAGCAGAGAGATTTCGTCCTCCTGCGGCGCCCCGGACCGGGCGATGGGCGTCGTGGCCGGAGGGTAGTCGTGCTCGTTGATCTCAGGAAGCGGAGTTTCAGCCATCATCGGTTTTAGCCAGAATTCTATTAAAGTATGCTCAGTGCTGCGGCTCCAAGCGCGAAATTCGAGACCAGTTGTGACCACTCGATCACGCTTCGAATGGAGGAGGGCTTAAATGTCTTCTCCGGCACTACGATCGTGTCGCCCGGATACACGTGCAAATTATTAAACTGTGTGCTCCATAACCCCTTACCTGTATCGCGGCTTACAACCTCTCCGTCTGCATGAATAAGAAACTCATGCTTCCGGTCAGCGTCCCGGTTCGGTCCACCGGCAAGCTGCAGATACGCCCCTGCCTTCTGTCCCTTGGCGTAGAGAAACGAGTTCTGATCGTACACCGAACCGACTACATTAACTGTTGCGGGGATGGCAGGCACGATAAAGCGGTCGCCATCCTCCATGGAGATCTCCGGAAGGTCGCTTGTGCCGCTGCTGTCGGGTGCAAATCTCAACACGATACGGCCGGTCGCCCGAATTTGCCGCAAGCTTTCAAGAAGGTTCTGTTCATTCGTCTGGGCGGCTGAGGCGCTCGCCAGGTCTTGTGCCGAGCTTACAGAGGACGCGGCAATGGCCATATTGTTTCGCTGAATTCCTCTTCCCAGACTCTGCACATATTCATCGATCCTGGCTTGTTGAATCACCCGTGTCGACTCCCGGGTGTACTCCGAACCATAGAGATAGGCGTTCGGTGTGAGGCCGCCGGCTCGCTCCACCAGATGGCGAAATGTCTCGCCGGGCTGCACCGTATAGACGCCAGCATGGATGAATTCACCGCCCAGCGTCACCATCTTTGTCTGCTGCGCGATGGGCACGCGTATATCTGCTTCGGAGAGGACGGAGACCACATCGCCTGCCTGCAACTCGAGGTCTTGCGAAGCGTCGTGTTGCATCACGAGTTTGCCCAGATCGAAGGGGATCAGCGTGGTCTTCAGCGTGTCCGGATCGAGCCGTTCAATGACGGCATAATTCCAGTCAATCTCAGGAGCGAGTGCTCGAATCTCCGTACGCTGTCCCGAGGATGGAATGCGGCTGGACGGGGAAGCCTGATCGGCTGCCAAAGAAGAACTGCTGCCTCGCTGCTGCGCCGCCAGCATTTGATTCTGCTGCGATCCAGACTGATTCTGCAGCGACCCATACTGATCCGCCATGCTCGTATCCCCCGAGGTTGGGGCTTTGAGGGTAATGGCGTTGTCCTCAACCGGCTGGCGCATTGCGGTGAATCCTGGCGTCGCCTCAAACTCCGGAGCAGGCAGCCCCAGTTGCGCGCGCTTCCACCAATAGTTTCTTGTAATCAGCGAGTCCTTGTCCGGAATCAGATCGCTGAGCCTCATTCCGGGATGCCACGCAAAGCGGCCAGGGTTCGCTGTGTTTCCGCGCAAAGTGACCGTCTTCCGATAGATCGGAACGATGGAGTAAACGTGTACCAAGTCCCCGTCTGTAAGGGGAGTCGTCAGACCGCTGGCATCGTTCGCAACTTCCATGGCGTAGCGGTCGCGGTGATCCTGAATGCGCTCAACCGAGATACGCGCGTCCGAAGCGACCGCGGATACACCTCCCGCATCGGCAAATAATCCTGCCAGGGATTCGCCTGCCTTCAACTCGTAGATCGCAGGATTCCGTACGCTGCCGGTAACCGCGACCTCCGGCCCGACGGGAGGAATGAAGAGAACGTCCCCCGCCTGAAGTGGTACATCTTTCGACTTATCGCCGTGGACCAGCAGATTGTAGAGATCGAAGTCCGTCACCACTTCGCTGCCTCGCCGCAGTTCAATATGCCGCATCGAGCCCTGGATCGATGGCCCACCGCTGGCAAAAAGTGCATCCACCAGGGTGCTCAGCGAGCTCACCGTGTAAACCCCCGGTCGGCGCGCTGCTCCGGCTACATACACTTGAATAGCGCGAATCTGACCAAGGTCCACCGTCAGATCAAAGTTGCGATAGACGCGCCCAATAGCACTCCGCAGTTGTCCATCGAGCGCCGAAAAGGTCAGGCCCGCAACATGGACAGGGCCCACCTGCGGAAGGTAGATCGCACCCGAGCGGTCCACGCGCAGATTCGACTGGAAGTTCACCTGTCCCCACACCCTGATACGCAACTCGTCGTCCGGTCCGACGACATAATTGGCTGGCACCGGAGTCATATCCAGCGGTGCGAACGTGGAGGGAACGCGATGGAAAAGGTCTGCACCGAAGATGGGCAGAACCTGGTTCGTCGTCGACGCAACAAACTTTTGAAATTCCGTCAGCGGCTCTGGTGGAAGAGGCGCCCGTTGAACCTGGTTCTGTGAGTTATTCTGTCGGGAAGATTGCTGACTCTCTAAATCATTGCTATTCGAATTCTGTCCCGGCGCACCGTACTGGCTCGGCTGTGTCGAGCGCATCTGGGGATTCATCTGTGAATTGGTCAGCGCTTGATTCTGACTCGTGCACTGCGGCGAACTCGCCATCGCGGGATCCGTGCAGTCGGGTGTGTTCGAATTCTGTTGGCTCTCCGGATAGCTGGAGGGGTACTGCTGCTGTTGTGCAAGCACCGTTATCGCCAGCGAAGACACTAAGAGAAGCAAACCAAACCGTCTGGCCATAGAGTGGTGCGACAAGGATTGGTAGCGGACAGAGCCAAGTCTGCAAATTCTTCTGCTCACACCGTACTCGGAGATACTCATTAGTTCCGAGTTTACCATGATCCATCCGTCATCTAACGGCTCGAAAGTGCGCGAAGATGTTGGTTTTATGGCCTTTCTCTACACGTTTGCATACATCCGGCACCGCTGCCGAGCGACATCATACCCATGTCTTCAGCAGGCACCCTGTGACCATCCATCTGCCCATACGCGAAGATTAGTGCCCGAATCGCACGACGAGTCCCGCCCCAAGTCGAAGATCGTTCTGCACATTGTTCGTCCCGTTCGGCAGTTGCGTGTGCTGCCAGGCCGCCTCGGCGACACGGATAGCGAAGCGCTCCGATAGCCGGTAATCGAGGCCACCGCCAAGTTGCGACGCAAAGCCGTTTGCGCTGGTTTGCGCCCCCGTAATCACGGGAAAGAGGCTTTTGAACCCATTGGCCTCGCCAATCAGACCTTCGCAGTAGATCGAGCTGCGATGATCCGCGTGCCACCGATACCGCAGTCCGAACGTCGCCGTCACCAGCGACAGTGGAATCGTCGTCCCACTAATTGCACCCGTATGCGTGCCCGAGATGTTTGCCGCGATCCCGAACCCGCGCCAGGAGTTCGTGCCCAACTCGATGGAGCCACCCTCCATCCAGAAATTATCCGGAGTCGCGGACCGCAGGGAGCGCTCGGCGACCATCGTCACGGCGACGTCAACCTTGGGTGACTGCGAGGCTGACACTGCCTGCGCGGGCGCACGAAATGCCACGCATGGCAGCAGAAGGCAGAGCGTTACTCGGACGATTCTCGACAATTGCGGTGCTCCTCTGTTTCAACTCTCTGTTTCAACTCATGGCCACGCGCAGCAGGGAACTCTCCTACTGCACAGCCAACGTAACGCTCGCGCTGTGCTGCAGAACATACCCACTCGATCCGGTAGCTGCTCCCGTGACCGTAATGTTGTAGCTGTGCGGTTCTTGCGCGAAGAAGCCAGTGTCGGTGCCGCATCCGGTGATGCTTCCAAGGAGCACGACACATACAAACAGGGCAGAGAACAGCGTGACACCCCGGAGCCTCTTGATCTGCCTTGCACGACTCCGCATCCGGCGCATAAACGGCAGGAGCAGCAAAGCGAATGCCACTGAACCGCCGCCTGCAGTTCGCCCGCGATGCAGTAAGCTCTGGTTGATCACGGTCTGTACCGTCATGGTGAAGCTAGCAGGGTTGGCACCCGGCGTGACCGTCTGTGGCGAGAACGTGACGCTTGCCCCGGGAGGCAAGCCGGTCGCGCTAAGCACGATAGGGAAGTTGAACGCCCCCAGCACCGGTGTCAACGCAA
>DATCDL010000006.1:0-12213 GCA_036510715.1 Acidobacteriaceae bacterium | reverse complement strand
GAGGTATTTATGGCTACGTACGAATATCAGCAGTATGTTCAACAGACAACCCACGAGGCATTTCGCCTTGTCCATAACCCAGGCATCTCCGCACCTTATGGCGGAATCTACCGATGTGAGGCGTGTGGGCATGAAATCGCTATTGCGAGATACCACACCCTTCCACCACAGAACCATCATCAACACACGACCCTCGCGCCGATTCGATGGAGATTGATTGTTGCTCACGCTTGAGCACTTCTAGCTCGTAGGGCGTGGGATCGCGCTGTAAATTTGAACTGTCCAACTGCTGCCCTGTCACGGTGGTTTCAGTATTCATCTTTCCTCCTTGGTTAGTCAAGTATATTATTACCACTCTATTTGGTTTGGTTTGTTGGGTTTAGGGGGTTAGGGGGCTTGACAGGATTTTACACAGGCGGCGGGAGGGTGCTGAGTGTCGTGGAGAGATGGGGAGGAGACATTTGTTGATTGGGCGAAGAACGGGAGACAGCAGGTTCCTAGGCTGCGCCTCGGAATGACAGACAGAAAGGCAAGTGCTTCCAAGCCGCCTTTGGGCTGATGTGACTAGCCAAGCCATTTGGGGTTGGCGGCGGTGCCGTCGAAGTGCTGGGTGGTTTTGAAGGGCTCGAACTGGCCGGTGCTGGCCGCTGCTTTGGTGCGGTCGAGGAGAGATGCGACCTGCGCGTCGGTGAGGGGCTTGAAGGTGCGAACGGCTTCGAAGGCCTGGTCGAGGATGGGCATGGAATCGATGCCGGTGATGAGGACGGAGATCGGCAGGGTGAGGCCGTAGTGGAGGGCTTCGAGGGGCTCGACGGTTTTGCTTTTGAGGATGAAGCCGTCGCCGAAGGTCTTCATCGCGAGGACGCCGATTCCCTGCTTGAGGGCGACGGGCATGACCTGGTGGGTGAAGGAGCGGAAGTGCGCATCCATGACGTTGAGGGGCATCTGGACGGTGTCGAAGTGGAAGCCATGCTGCTGGGCGACTTCGAGCATGCGGAGATGGATGGCCGGATCCTTGTGGCCGGTGAAGCCGATGTAGCGGATCTTGCCGGCCTTGCGAGCAGCGACGGCGGTCTCCATGGCTCCGCCGGGAGCGAAGATGCGGTCGGGGTCTTCCATGCGGATGACCTCGTGAAACTGGACGAGGTCGATGGTGTCGGTCTGGAGGCGGCCGAGGGATTGTTCGAGCTGCTTGTTGTATTCGGCGGCGGTGCGGCCGTCCATTTTGGTCATGAGGAAGACCTTCTGGCGGTAGCCGTTGCGGAGGGCCTGACCGACGCGGACTTCAGAGAGGCCGCCGTTGTAGTCCCAGCAGTTGTCGATGAAGGTGATGCCGCGGTCGACGGCGGCGTGGACGAGCTTGATGCTGTCGGCGGGGTCAGCCTGCTTGCCGAGATGGAAGCCTCCGAGCCCGATGGCGGAGACGGTTTCGCCGGTGGTGCCGAGCTCGCGGTAGAGCATGTGGGGCGATTGCGGGCGCTTGACTGGAGAGGTGGCAGAGGGTGGCGTTTGGGCGATGGAGGAAGTCGGGGCTACGACACCGGCGGCGACACTGGCAGCGGCGGCGGATTTGAGAAATTCCCTGCGTTCCATGGATCGTCTCCGGGTGTAGATGGGTCGGGCCCAGGCATCTTGTTGCGATGCGTGGGCCCTGCCTGGAGTTGAGATGCTGTTATTAGCTGCGCAGGGGGTTTGATTATTTGCCGATGACGAAGACGGTGAAGGTTCCGGGGATCATGGGCGCGCGGGCGTAGCGCTCGCCGGGCTTGAGAGCAGGCGTGGGGCCGAACTCTGCGGTCGCGGTGAGGATGTGGCCGGTCTTCTGGTCAAAGGTGATGGTGCGGGCACCCTTCTGCGTCTTGAGAGTCTGCTCGACGGCGAAGGTGGTGGGGTAGGATTCCTTGATGACGGTGAGCGTTCCGTCGCCCTGGGTGCTGAAGACTTCCTGGGTGGCGGGGTTGAAGAAGGCGCCGTCGCAGCCGACGCCGATGGGGAGGGTGGTGATGATTTTGCCGTCGGCGGCGGAGAGGATGATCATGTTGTTCTTGTCGCGGCAGGCGGCGAAGAGAACTCCGTGGGCGGTGTCGATGGCTAGACCGGCGCAACCGCCGCCGACACTGGAGATGTCGTATTTGCCGGTGACGGCGAGGGCGGCGGTGTCGACGACGGCGATGGCGTCCTTGTCTTCGAGGTCGATGAAGAGGTGGCCATGGTTGTCGAGGACGGACTCCTCAACTGCTCCGCCGACATCAAATGCCTTGACGATGTCGCCGGTGGCGGAGTCGAGGACGGTGACGTTGGGAGAGACGTGGGAGAGGATGTAGACGTGATGGGTGGCGGGGTCGAAGAGGTAGCCGTCGGGCCGGCCCTGGGTGGGGAGGGTCTTGATGACCTTGAGGGTCCGGGTGTCGAACATGGTGACGGGAGTGCTGGTGGCGAAGCCGTGGTGGGTGGCGTCGTCAATGGCTGCACCGTGGGCGCTGCCAACGGGGACATCGCCGAGGGGGGCGAGGGTGTCGAGGTTGTAGACGTGGAGACTGCCGGTGGCGCCCGAGCGCGCAATGTAGAGGCGGCGGGCGGAGGAATCGGCGGCAAGGTAGTCCCAGCCACCGTCGCCGCCGAGTTTGTGGGTGGAGAGGATTTTGTAGGGGCCAGACTGTGCCAGGGATGGGGTGGGAGCCAGGGTGGCGGCAAGTGCGGGGACGAGGAGGGCGAGGGCGATATTGCAGGCGCGGGTCATAATCGAAAAGTATACGGCGCGAGAGTTAAGGGAAGCTGAAGTTCGAGATGAATTTTGGCGGCGTGGAAGAACGCTGGGCGTTTCTGAAGGAAGTCGGCTTCGTTTGCAGGGGGTGGTTTCGCGAGGGCATCGATTGCCGGCTCGCGAAGCCTTTGTGATGGGTGATGGGTAGCGTGGAGAGGGCTAGAAGCGGGAGGACTGGGCGGCGCGGGGGAGATCGTCGAATGCCTGCCGGCGGGAGTGGAGCCTGTCCCAGAGGAGGCGTCGCATGAGATTGCCGGGAGCGTGGCTGCGGCGGTCAATCTGGCCTTTTTTGAGTTCGATGTCGAAGCCCGTGAGGAGACCGGTGATGCGGTCATCGGTGAAGCCTCGCTCGCGCAGGATCTGGATTTCCCCACCGAGCAGGTCGATGACCTGGGTGCTGGTAAAGCGCTCCGCTTCGGTGCCTGCGGCTTCGCGAAGCTCGCGAGCGGCTATGGCGATCTGGTCAATGGTGTAGGTGCGCGGCTGTGCCATCTGGTCCCCCTGGAGTGGTCGTCTGAAACGATGTTGCTGACGAGGAACGCCTTTGCCGTCTGGTTCAGCGGATGGCGATCCGTACTGGGTCTATCGGCTCGCATGAGGAAAGGATGAGGATGTGTTGCTTTATAAGACACCGGAGCGCGGAGGAGGGGGAGGCTGGCGTAACGGGGTGTGGGTGCGGCGGGGTTGTGAGAGGATTTCAGTATGAGCGATTTATTACCGAAGGCAGGCGGAGTGAAGGTTGGCGGACTGAGCCGGAAGGCGGCGAAGCTGCAGGCGTTGCGGGAGAAAGCGGAGAAGGTGAAGAGTGGCGCGAAGCCTCCTCCGGGAGCGTCCGCGTCGTCGTTCAAGGCGAAGGACTCGTTTGCGAATACGAAGAAGACGACGTTCCAGCGGAAGGCCGTTTAGGGATACGGGTGGAACGTTGCAGGGTTGAACCACTGCGGCATAGTTTTACGGTAGAGCAAACGCGACGTAGGCCGCGCCTTGCGGGCCTTTCGGGTCACGTGCTCCACTGGTCGCGATCACGATGTATTGGCGTCCGTCCACACTGTAGGTGGCGGGCGTTGCGTTGCCAGAGTAGGGGAGGCCGGCTGACCAGAGCAGCTTGCCGGTCTGCTTGTCAAAGGCTCGAATCTTGTGATCGAAGTTGGTGGCACTGATGATGACGAGGCCGCCGGCAGTGACGATGGGGCCACCGTAGTTCTCGGTGCCGGTGGGCTTGCTTCCTTTGGCTGCGAGTTCCGGATAGTCGCCGAGAGGAATCTTCCAGAGATACTTTCCGGTGTTAAGGTCGATCGCGTTGAGAGTACCCCAGGGTGGCATGACGGCGGGATAGCCATCGGGATCGAGGAATTTGCGATAGCCGGTAAAGAGGTATCGTGGCTCGCCTTCAGGAGGTGCGAGTGGAGAGTCGACTTCCTGCCTCGATGCAAGCTGCGCGGTGCGCGGGGCTTCAACCGTGGGGAAAGATCCGCGCACCAGGAAGCGCAGCAGTGCGGCTGAGGCGGCGGTGGAGAGGTTCGCAGATCCCGGCATACGGCCTTTGCCGTAGCGCACTACGTGCTCGATCTGGGCGTTCGAAAGCCGTTTCTGCACATCGATTAAAGAAGGAAATGCAGGTGGCGACCCACGGCGATCGGGGCCATGGCAGATGGAACACTGACTTTGGTAGATGGTGTAGCCGAGGCCTCCGCCCGGCTTGTTTTCGGTGAGCCCACCTGTCCACGCGATGTCGTTGGAGTTCACATAGAGGACACCGGTTTCCACGTCCACGGCCGGGCCGCCCCACTCGCCACCGCCGTCGAAACCGGGGAAGATAACCGTTTGGTTATCTACGCCGAAGGGGATGAAGAGGCCGTCGCTGCGCATGGCTTTGAAGGCCTTCACCGCAGCGGCGTGGGCTTGAGGAGTGCGCATGGTGAGCATGTTCGCGGTAAGCAACTGGCGTGCATAGGGAGCGGGAAGCAGAGGGATGGGCTGGGTAGGTGAGGCCTTTTCGCCGGGGACCGTAGAGCGGGGGAAGCGACGTTCTTCGATCGGGAACAACGACTTGCCCGTCGTGCGGTCAAAGAGAAAGACGAAGCCCTGCTTCGATGTCTGTGCAACAGCATCGGTCGGCTTGCCGTTATAGCGCACGGTCACGAGGGCAGGCGGCGATGGGAAGTCGCGGTCCCAGATGTCGTGATGGACGCCTTGAAAATGCCAGAGCAGCTTTCCTGTATTTGCGTCGAGCGCGAGGAGGCAATCTGCATAGAGGTCGTCGCCGATGCGGTCGTAGCCGTAGAAGTCACTGACGGCTGAACCCGTCGGGACATAGACGATGCCGCGCTTGTCGTCGACTGCCATGCCGGCCCAGTTGTTCGCGGAGCCGGCGGTCTTCCAGGCGTCTTTCGGCCAGGTCTCGTATCCTGCTTCGCCGGGATGCGGAATGGTGTGAAAGATCCAGCGCAACTTGCCGGTATGCACGTCATAGGCACGAATGTCGCCGGGTAGAGCGGGCTTGGTCTCGGGAACACGAAAGCCAATGATGATCATGTCTTTGTAGATGATGCCCGGCGAGGTTAATGCAGCAAATTGGTTCGAAACATCACCCTTGATCAGGTTCTTGCGAAGGTCGATTTTGCCGCCGTCGCCAAAGGACGCTCGAGGCTTGCCTGTAGCGGGATCGAGCGCATAAAGATTGGTAAGGATCCCTGCGAAGAGAGTGGCGTGGGTACCATCTGTCCAGTAACTGAAGCCTCGGGTAGGCTGCAGGCCTTGAGCGCCGGCATCGAATGTCCAGAGGCGCTTGCCGGAGGTCGCGTCGAGTGCGATGACTTTCTGCGTGGGGGAGAATGCGAACATGACGCGCCCGATGATGAGAGGGTTCGTCTGCAGCCCACCTTTCTCCCCTGTATCAAAGACCCATGCCCTCCGGAGCAGGTGCACATTGGTTCGATTAATCTGTTGCAGAGCCGAATAGTGATCGCCGTTATTCTGACCGTCATATGCCGGCCAATCCACGTTCTGTGACGAGGAATTCTGCGCGGCCAACACGATGTGACCGTGCACTCCCAGGAATGTTGAAGCACCTGCGATTGCAAGCAGGCAGGCGATGGTTGCGCTACTCAGTCTTCCGATCGTCATGCGCCGGTGCTCCCGCCTTCTGATTTACCAGACAACACATTTAACGATCTGCATCATGCCATGATGCGTTTGTAACTGCTGGTCACGCTTTAGCAATGGGTCATCCGGGATGTCCGCAACGAAGTCTACAGCAAGGGTGTGGGCGACGCACAGTGGAGGATCGGGGCGGAGTTCAATGGGCAGGGTGGGGAGGAGAGACGTCTTCTGTCCAACCGATGAGGCCGAGGAGAGCGCCCCAGTGATAGAAGGCGTCGCTGTTGGTTACATCGTCGCCGTCGCCGGTGATGGCGTTGTAGTTCTCATGGAGGTGTCCTTTGGCGCTCCACTCCTGCTGAACGAGGGCCAGCGATTTTTGCGCGAGCCCGCGCTGCACCTGTGGGACGTCATAGTTGCGCAGGCCGAGATAGACGAGATAGTTCATGGGACCCCAGATGCGGCCTCGCCAATAGTTCTGGTCTTTGAAGGCCGGATCGTTTCGGGCGATGGAGGGGATGACCCACTTGCCCCAGAACTCGTTGGGGTTGAGGAGATGCTCCTGGATCATGCGGTTCGCCTGCTCGGGGGTCGCGGCTCGTGCGAGGAGAGGATAGAAGTTGGTGGGAGAGAGACGCGGACTGGGCTCGCCGGTTTTGAGGTTGCGGTTGAGAAAGATGCCGGAGCGGTCGTCCCACATGGTGGCCAGCTTGGCCCTGTAACTTCCTGCGCGCGTGCGAAGTTCTTTGGCTTCGGGAGCCTTGCCCAGGGTGTCTGCAATCTCTGCGAGAGCATCGCAGTCGGCGATGTAGAGACTCATCAGACCGACGTCACCGATCAGGAGGCGGTGGGTCGCGGAATCGAAGGGAGCGTTGTCATACATGGGGCTGTTGTCGAGGCCGGACTCAAGGATGGCGCCCTCGCGGGTTCCACGCCAGGCATCGTCGGGATCGATGGGTTCGGCGAGGGGATCGCTGCCCCATACGAGATAGCCGTCGACGTCGCGATGCGCGGCCCACCAACGGTTCCAGCGGAGCAGAGGCTCGAAGGTGTCGGCCAACAGCCAGCGGTCATGGAAGTGGCTGTAGAGATTCAGCACGGTGATGGCGCCGACCGGTGGCTCGGAACGGTCGGTACTTTTCCAGTTGCCGGATCGGGCGTAGTTCGGGACAAATCCAGCGGGCGTTTCTTCGCGGAGAATCTCCATCGCATTGGCGTAGGCGAGGTCACGATCACCGATCGCAGCGAGCGAAGCGGCGAAGAAGGTGTCCCAGTCGAAGAGCACATAGCCTCCCCAGTTCACACTCCAGATGCGGCTCACGGGACTGATGACGCGATTATTTTCGGGATCGTAGATCGTGTCCCAGCCGAGGGTTGTTTGAATTTCATCCTGGACGGTGGCGGAGGCTGCTGGCTGCGCAATCGAGTTGCGGTAGGCCTTCTCCTCGCGGTCCAGAGCGGCACGGATCTGATCGAGCGTGCGATGGTGGCCGGTGCTGAGTCCGACTGGTTGCGTGAGCGATGCGGAAAAATAATGTCCGTAGAGAGACATGTTCGCCGGCGGCGAATCGGGCTTCGTCTGGTGCGGGCCGGTGAAGTAAATGGGAACGTTGCGGACAGGGCTCACGGCTTCCATGTGGTCGCCGGCCAGGGTCACGGAGCCTGGGCGGTTCCAGAGGTAACCGGCCTCGAAGACGACGGTCGCGGGGACGGTGGATTTCTTAGGTGTGGGGTCTGGAGTCACAAGCAAAACAAGGTCGTCTCCGTCATGCGCGCTCTGCACTCTGAGGCTGGAACCTCGCCAGGTGAGATGGAGGCTGGTGTAACTTCCGTCCCACGAATGAGGCCCGGGGACTACCGTTTCGGCTCCGGGATCCCGGCGTCCGATGAGGGCGTCCTGTAAGACGGCGTCGGAGTTCAGCGCTGTGTTGTGGCGGAGCACGAGACGGATCGCGAGCGCATCGGGCAATAGCACCTGCGTGGTGACGGATTGCGTGTCCCAGGTGTTCCAACCGCGGGCGAGTCGAGACTGGAGCGCACGATACTCGGGTGAGACAGGCGCGGGGGGCGCGACTGGCGGCGTGCCAGACTGCGCTACGACGGACGCTCCCGATAGAAGAAGAGCAACGAGCAATAAAAACCAGCGTGTTGGCATGCAACCGTCCAAAATCATGTGGCGATTTTAGTACGCTCTCCATGGGTGTTGCCATGGAGAGATGAGGAGGTCGTCCCGGTGCGAGTGATGAAGTGATGCTTGGTCACCGGAGGGTTGTTTAAGTATTTTGATAGAGCCTGTACTCTTCGTGGGTGATCTCCGGAAAGGACTTCATCTGCACCTTGCCTTGAGATGCGCTCACTTCCCAATCTGGCGAAGAGGAGCTGACCCTCCGGGCTTCGAGAAGTTGCTGTTTGGTGATCTTCGCTGGGCCTTGATCAATGGCAAAGAGAGCCACGGGGCCCCGGAGAAGGGCAACCGTATCGGGATGCTGGGGATCGATGGGAAGGAGGCGGAGGGGCATGTCGATGGAGAACTCGACGCGATCGCCGCTCTTCCATTCGCGGTCCAGCTCGGCCCATGTTCCCGGAGTGAGAACGGCCGCGGCGGGCTTGCCGTTGACGCGGAGGATGGTCTGCTTTCCGGCCCATGCAGGGACTCGCAGAGCAATGGAAAAGCGCTCGGCGCGATCTATCTTCAGGTGCAGAGCGGTTTCGCCCAGGTTGGGATAGCTGGTGAGCTGAGTCATTTCGACGCGTGCGTTGCCCTGTCGCCAGGTGACACGCGAGGGGACGTAGAGATTGACGTAGATTCCGTTTGGAGCACGGAAGTAGGAGCTGATACCGTAGTCGGCGGTGAGTTGCGGGAAGGTTCCGGAGCAGCAGGGCCACTTCTCGGGGTAGTCGACTTTTTTGGCGTCCATGTTGTAGTCGGAGTAGTAAAAGCTGACGCCGTCGGAGCGGATAGGCCGCGCGCCGAGAATGGTGTTGTAGAGGACGGCCTCCATGCTGTCGCCATAGGAACTGTCGCCGGTGACGCGCATGAGGTAACGCGCAATCTTGAAGTGACCATAGGCTCCGCAGGGAGTTTCGAAGCTGCTGTGGGAGGTGTGCAGGGTGTCAGCCAGCTGGTTCGTATCGGGCTGCTGAAAGCCTTCATTCGGACCCCAGCCACCGGTGGCAAAGCTTTGGTCGAGAACAAAACGAAAGCCATTGCGCGCGGCATTCAAGTGCATGGCGCTGTTGTCTGTGAGATAGGACTGCATGGCGGAGCAGAGACCGTTGACGTGGCTGTAGGCGTGTTGCCCGGGGAGCATGTTGTGGCCCTCGGAGAGCGGGCCGAAGTAGGTGTCGTCTTCCAGGAAGCGCTGGGCTAACTGGCGGTATCGGGCACCCGCGCCGCGCTGATAGCCGAGGTAAAAATTCTCGGGCAGGGTGTAGGTTTCATCCCAGGTGAAGGCAATGTTCTTGTGCGGACGCGCCATCATCTGTTCACGGTCGAGGGCCTTGGCGGGAAGCCAGGGAAGGACGGCGTCGGTGGCCTTGTCGAGCACGGCAAGTGCGGTCGGGTCGGCGGCGAATTGGTGGGCATCGATGAGGCCGCAGTTGGTCTTGTCGAAGGTGTAGGCGGGGATGCAGTAGCCGTCGTAGAACTTGGTGGTTACGGTGGGAGCGAAACCGGCCACGAGTCCTTGCACCTTCTGCTGCACGGCCTTATTTCCTGTGACGGCGTAGGCTCGCGCGAGGCCGGAAAGATACTGCCCGAAGCTGTGGCCTGGGATGTAGCCGGTCATGTTTTTTGGGGGATCGAATTCGGCTGAAGGGGAGTACCAGCCTCCCATATCTTCGCCGGGGGCAGGCTGGCCGGCGAGCTGCCTGAAGGGTTTGAGGAGATTGTCGTCAGGGAGGCCCATGAACAGGTCGACGTTTTGGTGGAACTGGACGAGCATAGGGCCGTCGAGGAGCTGGACGTCGGCGTAATCGAACTGGGTGAGTTTGGTGGGGACAAGCGGAGACACAGACTTTTGCGTAAGCGCCAGCATCGGAGTGCTGCGCATCACCGCCGTGCCGGCTGCCAATGCTGCGCTGGTTTTCAAGAACTGCCGCCGACTATTCATTTTCATTTTGGGACTCCTGATGATCCATTCGAACGTGGGACATCGCCACGGTAACCGTTTACTTTAAATTGGTGGCCGGGGTGCGGGTGAGGCTGGCACCGGGGCTATCTTGTTTGACGAAAACAATCAGTTTCCGTGACGTGATCCATGCGATCGTCTACTTCCCGATCACTTCGATTGTTTGGGGATGGACGCTGGTCCAAACTGGCGAGCCGGAGAAGGTGATTTTCTGCGTTGAATCGTCCCAGTGCAGATTGCTGATTTTGCTGATTCCCTTTTCGTACGCGTAGGTGTTGCCGTCATCGTCGTAGAGCGTAAAGTCGGAGCTCGCTCCTGGATAGATCCGCAGTTTTGCGATTGCCTGCGTTTGACTCGTGCTCTCGATGGGCTCGCCGATGGGGATGATAGAGCCTTCGCGGACAAAGAGCGGGAGCGTGTCGATGGGTGCCGGAACGGTGATGGTCTGGCCACCTTTGACGCGCTCGTTGGTCCAGTAGTTATACCAATCGGCACCTGCCGGGAGATAGACCTTGCGGCTGGTGGCTCCCTGCTCAGTGATTGGCGCTACCAGAAACGCGGGGCCGAACATGTATTCATCGCGCAGGTCCGTCACTTGAGGATCGTTCGGGAAGTCCATGAACAGGGCTCGCATGGAGGGTGCGCCGGTCTTATAGACATGGTAGCTGAGCGAGTAGATGTAGGGCATTAATTGATAGCGGAGCTTCAGATATTTCTCGAGGATCGGCTCCGCCTGATGGCCGTAGGACCAGACCTCGTTCGAGTTACGACTGCCGTGCGAACGGAAGATCGGGAGGAAGCTGGCGTACTCAAACCAGCGAGTGTAGAGCTCGGGGTAATCGTCGTAGCCGCCGACGTTGTCACGAGCATCGGATGGATCGAGCAGCAGTGGATGCGCGGGATGGTGCACCGCGGGGAGGTACTGCCAGCCACCGGTATCGTTGCTCCAATTCGCAATGCCTGAGGCAGTGAAGTCGAGGCCGGTGGGGATCTGACGCTTGAGCGTGTCCCAGGTGGGGTAGATATCGGAGGACCAAACGATCACACCGTTGCGCTGAATGCCGAGATAGGCGTCGCGGGAGAGGATGAGCGCGCGATTGGGTGTGTCGCGACGGAAGCCGTTGTAGAGCGCGGCGGTGTGGAAGAGCGGATAGGTGTTGTAGTAGCGACTGCCTGGGCCGATGTGGAAATAGCTTGCTTGAGGAGGGAGATCGGGCTCGGTTTCGTCGGCCCAGATGGAGGTGAAGCCCTTGATCAGGATGTTGTCGCGAATCGTGTCCCAGTACCATTTTGCGGCGTCGGGATTGGTCGTATCGATGTCCGAGCCAGCGCGGTCATAGGGCAGGCCATTGGTCGGCGTACCGTCAGCCAGGTGCTCGAACCAATTGTTCTTGACGAGGGTGTCGTAGAAGCGTGATCCCGGCGCGAAGCGCGGCCAGACACTGATCATCGTCTGAATACCCATCTTGTGCAGTTCGTTATTCATCGCGACCGGGTCCGGCCATAAGGTGTGATCCAGATCCATCTGGCCCATCTTTGTGTAGTAAAGCCAATCGACGACGATTACATCGAGGGGCAAGTGGCGGTCACGATATCCGTTGGCAACCGCCATGACTTCGGCTTGCGTGCGATAGCGCTGCTTGCATTGAATGTACCCATAGGCGGACGTGGGGAGGAGGGGCGTTGCACCGGTCAACTGGCGATAGCCTGCGTAGATCTCGTCAGTGGAATTGCCGGCGATCACAAAGAAAGAGACTCGGTCACCCACCTCCGATGTCCATTTTGTGCGCTCGTTGAAGCCAGGCTCAATGGTTGTGCGCGAAGGGTTGTCCCAGATGAGGCCGTAGCCTTTATTGGTGACTAGAAAAGGAACACAGACACTGGGGCCGCCGGTGGCGGTGTAGTTCTGCCAGCAGTCGACGGTGTGACCGCGATGATCAAGAAAGCCCTCCTGATTTTGGCCGAGACCGTAATAGTGTTCGTCCGCGGGCGAGGTGAAGACTGCTCCTACCTGAAAGAAGGGTGGGTCGGAGGGTCGACGGTCATTGAGAATATCGGCGGTGCCATCTTTGTGGTTGGGAACAGACTGCGACCATCCTTCCATGTGCAGCAGCGTTTTCCCTCTCGGTATGGAGAATGTGATGTCGGCTGGCGGTGCGGATCCATTGAAGAATTTGGCTATATCGAGTTCGGTTTGAACAGGCTTGCGAGGATTGTGAT
>DATCDL010000005.1:0-4068 GCA_036510715.1 Acidobacteriaceae bacterium | reverse complement strand
ACGCTGGTCTTCAACGAAGACCGTCTGGACGTGAAGGACCTGACTGCGATGACTGGCGGCGGACAAGTGAAGCTGGGCGGTTATCTGGCCTACCAGAATGGTTTGTTTGCCGATCTCACGGCCACGGGCGATGTGGTCCGCGTTCGCTACAACGACCTCAGCGCGACGGCGAACGCGAGCTTCCGCCTGCAGGGAGGAATGCAGTCCATGCTGCTGTCCGGCAATGTGCTGGTGACCCGCTTCGGTGTAGGACCGAACATGGATTTCGCCACGTTTTCTCAGGCCGGAGGCGTGCAGGCCCCGCCCGATCCTAACTCGCCGTTGAGCAAGATCCAGCTCGATGTGCACATTATCAGTGCACCCCAATTGGACTTTCAGAACTCGTTTGCGAAGCTGGCTGGGACGGTGAATCTGTCGGTGCGCGGAACGCTCGCATCCCCCAGTGTGCTTGGGCGCATTCTCATCACCAATGGCAGCGCGACCTACGCGGGAACGAAGTATCAGTTGGACCGCGGAAGTATTTATTTCAGCAATCCGGTGCGCATCGATCCCACGATCGACCTCGATGCGACGGCGCGTGTCGAGAACTATAACCTCACCATTGGGGTACACGGCACGATGGAGAACCTGAAGCCGACCTATCGTTCGGAGCCACCGTTGACCGAGGCCGATATCTTCAATCTTCTGGCGCTGGGCAGGACGCAGGAGGAGGCGCAGCTCTATCAGGAACAGCAGGTGCAAGCGGGTACGGATCCGATGACGAGTGCGCTGTTAGGTGGCGCGCTGAATGCTACGGTGTCGAGCCGCGTGGGCAAGTTGTTCGGTGCAGGGTCAGTGAAGATTGATCCCGCATTCATTGGTACGCTCGGCAATTCGTCGGCCCGCATCACGGTGCAGGAGCCGCTGTCCAAACAGTTGACTCTCGTGTTCGCTACAAATGTAAACGAGACAGCGGAGCAACTGATCCAGGTGCAGTATCAGCTGAACGAAAATAACTCGATCGTCGCAACGCGCGACGAGTCGGGAGTATTTTCGATCGTGTACAAGATCCGTAAGCGGTATCACTAGTCGCACAGAAATGAGCCTGCGACGCCGCGGAAAATGGGTGGCGCGTCGCCCGGTGAAGGACTGCACAATTTACGATAGGACCTGATGGAAAACGTTCTTCGCAGAACGCGCGTTACGCTGGAGATGATCAAGTGGGAACACTCGATCTTTGCCCTGCCCTTCGCACTCACGGGAGCGATGCTGGCTGCGAA
This sequence comes from Acidobacteriaceae bacterium, assembly GCA_036510715.1. Taxonomy (GTDB): domain Bacteria; phylum Acidobacteriota; class Terriglobia; order Terriglobales; family Acidobacteriaceae; genus Granulicella. Next base: position 2,809 of record DATCDL010000005.1, on the reverse strand, counting down.
TGGCTGGCCGACTCTTCGGGTGCTGGGTCTGATTATTTTGTGCATGGTGGCGGCGCGTTCGGCCGCGATGGCGTTCAACCGTCTCGTGGATGCGAAGCTCGATGCTGCAAACCCTCGCACAGCAATGCGGGCGTTGCCGACCGGACAGCTCTCTGAAGGATTCGTCATGGCGTTTACGATCGTGGCGTCATGCGTGTTTCTGCTGTGCGCCGCGCTGCTGAACAGGTTGACGCTGGAGTGCGCGCCGTTCGCGCTCGCGATCGTTCTGGCCTACAGCTACATGAAGCGCATCACACGTTGGTCGCACCTGGTACTCGGCCTCGCGCTGGGAATTGCACCGGCGGCTGCGTGGATTGCGGTGCGCGGAACATTTGCGCCAAGGGCTGCGCTACTGACGGCGATTGTTATCTTGTGGGTCGGCGCCTTCGATGTGCTCTATGCGTGCCAGGACTTCGAGCACGATCGCAAGGTCGGACTCTTCAGCATCCCGGCGACGTTCGGCCTCGAAGGAGCCTTCTGGATTGCTCGGACGATGCATCTCGCCATGATCGGCCTGCTGTTCGTGATGGTGCACGTTTTTGGGCTGGGGACGATTGCGCTTGCAGGAATGTGCGTGGTGGTCGTGTTGCTCGCGTATGAGCACTCCATCATCAGCCCACGAAAGTTAACCCGGATGAACGCCGCATTCTTTACGCTCAACGGAATCATTTCGGTGGTGTTCTTTGTGTCGGTTGCGGTGGACGTGCTGCATCGACGATAGCGTCGGCCGATAGCGACGGGAGACAGAAAGAGGCCCGCGCGAAACGGGCCTCTCCTGATGCAGGTGCAGATTGATTATTTGCTGTGTTCTGCGCGGTAGTTGGCGACGCTTTCCTGGATCTGGTCTTTGACGTTTTGCGCGGTCGAGGTAATCGATTCGCGGACGTCATGCGCTTTGTGCCCGGTCTCGTTTTCGTGTCGTGCACGGGTGCTGTCAGCCTCCGCGCTTGCGTCGCTGGCGGCCGCTTTCACTGATCCCCAGGCTTGCTCGACCTGCCCCTTCACCTGCTGGGCAGCGCCCTCGTTGGCGACCTTGTCATTATGGGTGGCTTCGCCGATGGACTGCTTGACCTTGCCGGCGACTTCGTTGAATTTTCCCGAAATCTTGTTTTCTGTTGCTGTGCTCATAGCCTGACTTCCTTTCATAGAGCGACGGCTTCTTTTAGGGAAGCCGTCGCGGATAGCTTGCCGCTGGTGTCTGATGATTTGGTGTCTTGGTTGATTTGATTTCCAAATATCAAAGTTGCATGGGGAGAGAGCGGTGCATAGCTGTAACCCGGAGCGCGCGGCCCTTACAGGCCTCGTCGTCCAGATAGCAGGTTGAAGATGAGGACGATGACGGCAAGGACAAGCAGGATGTGGATGAGTCCGCCGCCGATGTGAAGGCTGAAGCCAAGAAGCCAAAGGATGACGAGAATGACGATGATCGTCCAAAGCATAGAAGTGTTCTCCGATCGAAGTGGAACCCACTGAAGTTTAGACAGCAGCCTTCAGGGTGGTCGTTATGGTAAGGTGCCCGGTAGAGAGTCAAGGTTGTCCTGTGGGTGGGAGAATGTTGATGAAAGTGCAGGAGAACAATGCATCGAGATAGGGAACAAGCTGAAGGCAACCAATTGGAGCTGCGCCGCATTGCGATCCAGGGGGAGCGCGGATCGAACAGCCACATGGCGGCCCTGGAGATGTTGGGAGCGGTCGAGGTGGTGCCGTGCAGCGTCTCGGCCGAGGTGATCGATGCCGTGGTTTCGCAACGCGTGGACGCTGCGGTCCTGCCGATCGAAAACAGCCTGCATGGATCGGTTGCGGAGCACTACGATCTGTTGCTCGAGCATCCGGTGCGCATCGACGGCGAGAGCCTGCTGCGCATTCGCCACAACCTGATTGCAGCGCCCGGCGTCAAGCTGGAGGATGTTCGCAACGTACTGTCGCATCCTGTGGCGCTGTCGCAGTGCCGGAGGTTCCTCGCGGGATTTACTCAGGCGAAGTCGGTGCCGTTCTATGACACGGCGGGCAGCGTGAAACATCTGATGGAAGCGGGTCTGCGCGATACTGCGGGCGTAGCTCCGGATCTTGCGGCGAAGGAGTATGGCGCGGCGGTGCTGGTGGCGGGCATCGAAGACCATGCGCAGAATTACACGCGCTTCCATCTCTTGCGACGGTCTGCGGATGCTCGGCCCGGAGACCTGTCGGCGCCCAATAAACTAAGTCTCGCCTTCGCCGTGGAGCATCGGCCCGGAACACTGGTGGCTGCCCTCGAACGGCTGCGCGACGCGGGTATTGATCTGACCAAGATCGAGTCCCGGCCAGTCCCGGGCAGGCCCTGGGAGTATGTCTTCTACGTGGATCTACGATTTGCCGACGAGGCGATGGCCGACCGCGCGGTACTGTCGCTAGCACCCCACTGCAGCATGGTGAAGGAGCTAGGCAGGTATGCCGCAGCCTAAGCGGGCCGCGGCATACCACGGATTCAGGCGGAGACGGTGCTGCTCATGACCTTGTGGAACGCGTTCTGGAAGACGGCCATCTCGTGGGGCGTGCCCACCGTGATGCGAACGTAATTGGGCCAGATCGGCCAACTGCGGCCGATGTACACATCCTGCTTCTGCATCGCAGCCATCACCTCGCGGCCGGGGCGGCCGGTGTCGATCATGAAGCAGTTGGATACCGAGGGAATGTACTTGTAGCCATTGCTATCGAGCCATTTGAACGTAGCATTGCGGGTGTCGGCGATGATCTTGCGGCGGGTTGGGACGAGGCTCGGCAGCTTGAGGCT
>DATCDL010000004.1:0-9703 GCA_036510715.1 Acidobacteriaceae bacterium | reverse complement strand
CGGACGAGGAGTTCCAGGCAGGGCTTACATGCCACGGTGTGAAGGCGACGCAGACCGCCGGCTTTACAACCTTCGATGCAGCTGGATTGACGTCGAAGCTGGTGAAGATTCCGGCACCGGGTACGCAGGATAACGACCATCATCCGCAGCGAATACAGCCGCGCAATCTTTTCGACATGGCATTGGGCGACGATGATGTCTTCCACTTCCACGAGAATCATTACCGGTTTGGAGCGCGGATTACGGCGATCAACGTGACGAACAAATATGCGCTGTACAACTTTCTTTCGACTTTCTCGGGAACGCACTACGTGTCGCCGCGGACGGTGACGGCGGAGTTGTCTTTCCACTTTTAGAGCGATGCGTTGTATCCAGAAGCGTCCGCCTCAAGTGAGGCGGACGTTGCTGTTTGCGCGGCCGACTCCCGTAGCATAGGAGAAGATGTTTTCCAGACTGCCGAAATCGACGCTTGTGCTGCTGGCCTTTGGCAGCGTGTATTTGTTCTGGGGATCGACATATGGTGCGATCCATATTGCTGGCGAGCATCTGCCGGTGCCGGTGGTGTCGGCTACGCGGTCGCTGATTTCGGCGACGCTGATTATCTTGATCAGCCTGCTGCGCGGCAAGAGCCTGCGCGTGCCCAGGGGCGAGTGGTGGAAGCTGGTGGTGGTGGGGCTGCTGTTCATGTCTTGCAACAACATGCTGCTGACGTGGGGCGAGAAGATGGTGGCGTCAGGGTTCGCGTCGCTGGTGGTGTCGACGATGCCGATCATGATTGCGCTGATCGAGATGGTGATGCCGGGCGGAGATGCGTTGAACAAGCGGGGTTGGGCTGGAACGATTCTGGGCACGCTGGGGATTGGCGTGCTGGTGTGGCCGTCGCTGCGTGCGGGGGTGACGCATGGAGGAGCGGGCTCGGAGTCGTCGCGGCCGCTGCTGGCGTTGCTGGTGCTGCTGTCAGCGGCGTTGGCGTTTGCGATTGGCTCGGTGCTTTCGCGGCGATTTCGCTTCAAGGCAGACGCCTTCGTTGCGACAGGATGGCAGATTGGCGCCGCGGGAATCTTCAACTCGATGGTGGTGATTGGCAGCGGTGAACTGCACCGCGCGGTGTGGACGTGGCAGGGGGTTGGCGCGATTGCGTATCTGTCGATCTTCGGATCGCTGTTTGGGCTGGTGGCATTCACGTATCTGTTGAAGAATGTTGCGGTGACGAAGGTGTCGACGTACGCGTTTGTGAACCCGGTGATTGCGGTGTTGCTGGGGGTTCTGCTGCTGCATGAGCGGCTGGTGAAGACGGAGATCGCTGCCATGGCGGTGATCATATGCGCGGTGGCGATGGTGGTGTATAGCCGCGTGGATCGCGGGAAGCGCGAGATTATCGGCATGGCAGGCGATGCTGTGGAGTAGGTCGGAATGGAAAGCGAGGGGCGCTCATATTGCTGAGTCGTCAGGCTCTGCTGCTTCGTTGCAACTCGCTTCAGAGCGATCCGATTCATTCATTAGGCTACGGAGGCAGAGAGTTGCTTGGCCTTTCCGGCCCTCGCCGCGATAGAATGATGAAGCCGTATGTCTATCGAAACCCAGGCCCCGCAGACACCTCTCCCGCCGACGCCAGCGCAGCGCCGCATGCCGGCACGCCGTCGGCTGCTCGCTGCTACGCGTAAACTGCGCGAGCTTGGTTCGATTGCCTCTGCCGTCGCTGGAACGTCGCACCCGTACATGGCGCACATTATTCCGATGCGCCGCTGTAATCTGGCGTGTACGTACTGCAACGAGTTCGATGACGTCTCCGATCCTGTCGACATCGAGGAGATGAAGCGTCGCATCGATCATCTCGGCCGACTGGGTACGTCGGTGATCACGATCTCGGGTGGCGAGCCGTTGCTGCATCCCGAGCTGGACGATGTGATCCGCCAGATTCGCAAGACCGGCGCCATCGCCGGCATGATCACCAACGGCTACCTGCTGATGCCGGAGCGCATCGAGCGGCTGAACAAAGCGGGCCTCGATCACATGCAGATCTCGATCGACAATGTGATGCCGGATGAGGTTTCGAAGAAGTCGCTGAAGGTGCTGGACGCCAAGCTGCGGATGCTGGCTGACCACGCCGATTTTCATGTGAATATTAATTCCGTTGTAGGTGGCGGCATCGCCAACCCCGAGGACGCGCTGACGATTTCGAAGCGGGCGCTGGGGCTGGGATTTAGTTCGACGATTGGAATCATCCACGACGGCAGCGGCCAGTTGAAGCCGCTCGGTGAACGCGAACGCGCTGTCTGGGACGAGGTGCGCCGCCTCACGCGAAGAAGTTATTCGCGCTTCAATGGCTTTCAGGAGGCCATCGCCAATGGCTTGCCTAACGACTGGCGCTGCCGTGCAGGATCGCGCTATCTCTACGTCGACGAAAATGGAATTGTGTCGTATTGCTCGCAGCAGCGCGGCTATCCCGGCATCCCGGTCGCGGAGTACACCACGGAGATCGTCAAGCGCGAGTTCCTCACGGAGAAGTCGTGCGCTCCCAATTGCACGATCAGCTGTGTGCATCAGGTCAGCTACATCGACCACTGGCGCGCTCCGCAGATCACGACGGTGACGCCGGGCGGTGCGGGGCATGGTGCCGACGCTGGCCTGGTACAAATTCTGTAAAGCTTCTGATGGTGGGTGGGTTGGAGTGGCGCGCTATTTCTAGCGGCGGCGTGGCTTCAGGGAGTATTGCGGGGCATAATAGGACGTATCTTCTGCGACGCAAGAATTGGTGAACTCCCTATGGCAGATGCTCTGACTGCTCCCATTCAGCGGCCGCGACATATTCCGAGTCTCGATGGGCTGCGAGCACTCTCGGTGCTTCTGGTTATTCTGCTGCACACGTTTCTGCGCGGGACCCTTTACAAAGACGTTCCCTTCGGCGACCGCCTGCTGGGAAATGGATCTCTCGGCGTCTTCATTTTTTTTGTGATCTCCGGGTATCTGATCACGACGCTGCTGCTGCGTGAGCAGGAGAAGTCCAGCACCATCAGCCTCAAGAGCTTTTACGTGCGGCGCGCGTTCCGCATTCTGCCGCCACTGTATGTCTATGTTGGCGTTCTTGCCGTGCTGGGGGCAACGGGGCATCTGCCGGGGATGAATCTCCACGAAGCGATTGCGGCGATGACCCTCACGCGCAACTATGCGCATCACGTCGATCTGTGGGCGCTCGAGCACATCTGGTCGCTGTGCATCGAGGAGCAGTTTTATATTCTCTGGCCGCCCATCCTGGTGCTTTGCATCCTGCACCGCAGAGGCTCCGAAGGACGTCGGATCGCAACCCGGGTCGCGCTTTGCGTGCTCGTCGCTGAGCCGTTTATCCGAGTCTTCTCGTTTCGCTATCTTCCCAACTTTCACAATGTCGGGATGTTTCACATGCAGGCGGATGGCCTGATGTTCGGAGCCGTTGGTGCGCTGCAGCAGGGCCATGTGCGCTTCGAACGCATCTACGCAAAAGTCACGCGCTGGCCCTGGCTCTTGCCGATCCTTATCTTCCTGGTGCTGGGCTCGCTGACGGTCAGGTTTCAAAACTATTGGGATCTTCCGTTTGGTACGACGATCAACGGATTTCTGATTCTGATGTGGATGCTTTGGCTGGTTCGCAACCCCGAGAGCAACGCTGGCCGACTCTTTAATCAGCCGGCGATTGCGTGGGTCGGTCGGCTCTCCTACTCGCTCTATATCTGGCAGACCTTCTTCACACATCAACTCAATGTAGAGGTCTTCGGCCATAACGGATGGGGGAACACCTTCCCCACCAGTTGGATCTGTATCCTGGCTGTCGCCATGCTCTCGTACTACGGGGTGGAGCGGCCTGCGCTGCGACTGCGCGATGTTTGCCTTCGCCACATGCGTTGGCATGAGATCTAAATGGGGTGGTTGAACAATTCTATTGAGTAGGTGTGGCCAGGTCGAGAACGACCAGGTCTCCCTCATCGTAGAGGTGGCGGCGGCTATGAATCAGCTGGTCATATTGTCGATAGCTGGCTAGCCGGATTTGGGCTTCGCTTTGAATCCACTGGGTTGTGCTGTGGTCGGCGAGTTCGGATATCTCGCGTGCTTCGATCTCCGGCAGTGTGGACGGCGTGTACGTGAAGGCAAGGTAACGCCGGTGCTGCGAGAGGAGGTATGCCGCGAGGGCGTTGCCATCGGAACGGCTTGGCCAGCCGGGGGGCAGACTGGCCGCGCCGGGGATGTCGGCGATTGCGATGTCGCGGGCTTTGAAGTCCAGCAGAAACGGATCGTCGACGGTGGCGATGGTTCCGTCGGGACCGGATGGAATGGCGCGCTCCATCGCTGCATAAGATTCCGCTGTTGATTTGGGCTCGATGCGGAAGTCCGCCAAGCTGGTTCGCAGGCACTTGAAGGTCATGGCGTATTCGTGGGTCCACGAGTTGAAGCCGATGTACATCGCGAGACAAACGCACAGGACGGCGCTGAGCCACTCCAGCGATCGGGTGCGAACGGAAGGTGCAAGATTGGCTTTGCGTGACGCGGCGATGTAGAGCAGCAGGATCGCCGCGAGGATTGCTGGATAGTTGTAGCGCCGCACGGAGTCGCCGCCCGTTGCGATGCCGACGAGGATCGATGCACCCAGCGCAGCAGCGGTTAGTGCGGCGAGGACGCGGGTTCGCTCGTCGCGTTCGCACCAGAACCACTCTGCGATCAGAACGCCGACCAGTGGCACATTGAAGAGCATCACCTTCGCGATGATCTTCAGCGAGTTGCCGGACGAGGGAGGAGGGAAGAGTCCGTAGGCGCTGTATTGATAGCCTTTGCCCAGCAGCGGATAGAACCAGGTGCCGGAGGCGGCGTGGCTGGCGATCATCCAGGGTAAGAGCACCACGAGGCAGCCGAGCGAGGCAAAGAGGAAGGTTCGCAAGGCCGCCTTGAGCCCTCGGCGACGGGCGTGCAACAGGGCGATGCAGACGAAGAAGAGGACTCCGTGAGGGAGATACGTCGACTTGAAGGAGGCGATGGCTGCGGCAGAGGTGCCGAGAAGAAGCGCTTGCAAGATAGGGCGCGAGTCGAGTTCGTCGGCGTCCGCAGCTAGATAGACGAGCCCGCAGAAGAGGGCGTAGGGCAGGATCACGAAGGTGAGGTTGAACTGAAGCTGCGGCGTGAGGAGAAGGAAGAGTCCGAGCAGAGCGCGCTGCAGCGGCTTGAGGCGGAAGACGTCTCCGAGACCGGCGGCGACGAAGACAAGAAGCAGCAGGCCAAGTGCGCGGTCAGCCATTTGCACATCTTCGAGGGGGAGTTCGGCAAGCACCAGTGATTGCAAAAAGTAGTTACCGCCGAGCGAGGACATGACGCGACGTTCGCTGAAAGGGTCTGGAGCGTACTGGTGCAGGGCGTCCATCTTTACCGGAGCGGCAAGATAGAAGTTGTAGTCGTCGTCGTGCTGATAGTAGGGCGTATGGACACTTGCTCCGAAGCGGATCATGAAGATGATTGCGGCAAGGAGCAGGACGGGGCGCGTCCAGGGGGATCTTGCTGGAGGGTCGAACTGCAGGGGTTCATTGGCGGAAGGGGCTACGAGAACCGGGCGCTGGAGGATGAAGCCGAGTAGTCCTATCGCGACAAGCAAGACCCTCGCCGGGTGGGTGATGCCGTGCGACAGGTTCAGGCAGCCACCGACCAGGATGACAACGCCAAGACCCGTGATGGCCGAGAGCGCGAGCGATGCTCCGCGTAGACGCCAAAGACCCAGCACCATGGTGCCGCATCCTGCGATCGCTACGAAGACGATTGTCGTCCAGGATAAGGCTTCCAGAAAGTGAAGCAGCGAAGTTGGCGTCATGGGTTCGATCAGGGTAGAACGGGCGTATCGAGGTGTCAATCTGATTGGTTGCCTGTGAAACCTTTGCAGGCGAGCGGGTTAGCGTTGCAACTCGACCGTCGAACATCGACGGGGAAATTGCCGCGCAAGTGCCGCCGTTCCTGGGGTGCGATCCATGGCGGATATTCCTGGTGAATCCTGTAAACTCAGACGGAGTGCGGTTTAGCCTCCCAACGCGAATTCCATTGGCGCAGACGTTTGTCTTCGCCTCCTTGTTTTTCTGCGTGCAGCAATTCCAGCACACCAACCTCATCTTCAGCCTGCTGTACTTCGCGTTTCTGATTCTGACGGTGCTGGCATTCAACTTTGCTGAGGGCTTTACGCGGCTCACAGGCGCATACATCTTCTGGTATTCCTTATTGATTGTCATCGTGGGTGTGACGTGGAAGGCTGTCGTTGCTGAGCCGGCGGACTCCAACCTGTTTACTCCCGTGCTTGACATGGCACTGTACACCGGCAGCATGTTCATGCTGCTGCTGGTGACGCTGTTGAACAAGAAGATGGATTTTCGTTATCTCGGAATCGGTGGTGGTTTCGCCGGTGCGAAGTTGAATTACACGGGGGCTGGCCTGGGCTGTTTACTATTGGGCTATGGAATCATGTTTGCCGATACGATATTCGGGCAAGCTCCTGGAGGAATCGTCAGTGCGCTGCTGCAGATTAATGTGTTTCCCATGCTCGGCCTCATCCTCGCTACGATTGGTGCAATTCACGACAGTGGTGGGCGGCGCTCCACTAACATCATCAGTATCATTGGCCTTACATACTTCAGTACTATTGGCATACTCTCGTTCTCTAAGCAGGCGATGCTAACGCCCATGGTTTGCTGGATTATCGGAGCCTTTTACGCGCGATTGAGGGTGCGCTTTATTCATATCGTAGCGCTCGTTCTGATGGTCGTCGGTAGCTTTGGCTTCGTTTCGCCGTTGTCAGCCTCGCGCGATCTCGCGGAAAATATGGACTATAGTCAACGTTTTCAGCTGGTTGGGTTCTTGATTACTCACTGGGATGTACTCCAGGCGCATATCAAGAATCAAGAGGACTTTGAGAGCGATGCCGGAATGACCCAGTACTATGACAAGCCACAGGGATCGCTTCTCGACCGGATGAGCATGATCCCTCCCGACGACATCATGATGGCTTACACGGCGAAGGGAAATTTTGAGGGCATCGATCCGGTCGTGAATTACTTCGAGAATATCCCTCCTCATTTCCTCGCACCTAACAAACAGATCATGTACAACGGTAATTACTACGCGCACGAGATTGGTTTTGGAGTCGGTGCGGATGATTACAGCACGGGCATCTCGTTCAGTCCTGTTGCTGAGGCGTATCACTGCGAGGGCTGGGGCGGTATCTTCTGGCTCCTTCCGGTCCTCTGGATGATGCTGTTCTCCACAGTCGACTTCGTCGTCGGTGATCTGACCAGGCATCCGTGGGGCTTGATGGTGGTGGTCTGGTTTGCGCATTCGGCTCCTGAGACACTGCTCGGAGGCATCATCTACTTTATGGGGATGGGCAATTTTGGAATGTTTTTTGCAATTGTTGTCGTAACAAGGATCGCTCCGATTATTGGCGCGCTGTTCAGCGGAAGGACTGTTTCTCCACCCGCCCGGTCAATTCGCTCTGCACGTCCTGTGATGGCAAATCGACAAGTATAAAGTTCGGCCGTTTTAACTCGCGTGTGGATTGCAACAAATGCACAGCCACTAAATGAGACCATAAAGGCGACTATGCGGAACTTTGGAACATCGTTTATTGGCTGCGTATCAAACAATGACGGGGAAGGTCGGAGTTCGGTGATAAACTTCCGGTCATGGCGAACCCTCTATCGGTTGTCTGTCCTACCTGCAATGCCCCCATTGGTAGGGACTGCCCACTGCCTAACGGTACGATGAGCATAGCTCCCTATTACTGTCCAGAGAGGACGCTCATGGCGGATAACGCTGAAGAAGAGGCCCTCCAACAACTCATATACGAGTGGTAGTTATTGGGTCTCTATCTTCTAGACGCGCGCTTGAGATTCTCTCGATCACACGATCTTCTTCTTCGTCTTTCCTCCATAACTGCTACCCTAGCGCGATCACGCGCGCCTATCCACCCAATAGACGGCTTCTCCCTCTTCCACAGATAGAACATCTGGTGGCTGATCCCGTGCTTCCGGCAGATCTCCACCGCTGTATCCCCAGACTCCGCATCGCGCAATATCCGCAGAGTCTCCTCTTAGCTGGGTCCACGCTTGCCCATACCAGTTCTCCTCTCGCATCCAGAGAACCATCACAAGCGAAAATCCTCACCTTCAAACCGGCTTAATTTTTGGGTTTTGGGTCAATGGCCTGTCCACCGCTGCCGCCGCAGTTGTCGGACTTGCACGATCCGGTCGATCAGTGTGGCCGCGCACTCCGGTCAGCAAGACCAGGCGCACCCTGTTCCAATCCAAGCAGCTTGCAGGCCGTGCGCCACATCGGCTCTTAGGCCGGCAATCTCCAGCCGTTTTTTCGGATCACGCCCTTCAGAGCCTCGCCATGCAGGCTCAGCTCCGCCACCAACAGCTTCAACCGGCGGTTCTCGTCCTCCAGAGCCTTCAGCGGCTGCGCCTCGCTCACGTCTATGCCGCCGAACTTCTGCTTCCAACCGTAGAACGTCGCTGCGCTGATCCCGTGCCCACGGCACAGATCCGCCGTCTTCACCCCGGCCTCACTCTGCTTCAGTATCCCGATGATCTGCTCTTCCGTGTACCGGCTCTTCTTCATCCTCAGCTCCCTCGCTTTCAATTTATTACGAGAGAACTCCAGACTCGATTGGCAGAGATTTCCGGGGACAGGTCAACTCCACCAGAGTCCGTGCTGTCAACGCTATTTGTTACTGACTGTATTGCGGCAGTTGCGAGCGCGTTGGATCGCCACGCCTCAGGCCCCATAGGCATGGCCTCCAACTGACGAGTCTCTAAAGTGCCGCATGCCTTTTGCTCCCCTCCCCGCAACGGCCCTACCACGCTCCTTAAAGTTCCCAGCATTGCCGGCCGATAACGTAAGGGCGCGTTGACCACTTTGAACACTGGAATTCCAAGTGTGGCCATTTTTGCTTTGTCCTAACGCTCGCGCACAAATCGTGATTGCAGGCCGGCTGTCGGTATCGATCATAAGCGACAACGGCGTTGTCTGGAATGCCGCCCGTCGCGATAACTCCTAACTCACCGTGGCAACACGTTGAACAGTCAACGCGCTGCAAGGATAGGTGCAACATCTATGAGAATTTTCGCTTTTATCACAGTCATCCTTGCCGTCGTCTTGCTCAATGGCTGCGCTGTACCGCCTGCCGTAGTCATCCCTGCCGCTCCTGCTGCGACGGCAGGCCATAGCGGGATTGCTGTCGGCGGCCAACAACCGGTCACGAACGCGATCGTCCAACTGTACAGCGCAGGCGCCACGGGCGACGGGTCAACAGCGACGCCGCTGCTAACCAAGACAGTCACAACGGATGCGAACGGGAACTTCAACATCGCCGGGCTGTACTCGTGCGCGAATGCACCCCAGGTATATCTAACCGTGACAGGTGGCGATCCCGCGCCGGGCGTGACAAATGCCAATCTGGCGCTGATGACGGCGATCGGGTCATGTTCGTCATTGAATGCCGCAACGTTCATCGTGGTGAACGAACTGACGACGGTAGCAGCGGTGAATGCGCTGGCGCCCTTTATGACATCGTATATGGATGTGGGATCGGGCAGCGGTGGTGCTGCGTCGCTGGATGCGGCGTTCACACTGGCCAGCGAGATGGTGAATCCGGCGACGGGAGTCTCGCCCGGACTGGACGTGCCGACCGGGGAGACGGTGCCGA
>DATCDL010000003.1:0-9783 GCA_036510715.1 Acidobacteriaceae bacterium | reverse complement strand
CCTTGGCCACGAGGTTGGGCCGGACTCGCCCCGCCAGCGCGCGATGATCGACGCTGTGGATGTGGACCTGAACAGCTTCTTCGATTTTCTGCAGAGCCACGTGGATGGGGGAATGGATAACGTCTGGGTGTCACTGACTGGCGATCATGGGGTTGCTCCTTCTCCCTCTGTGGCCGCGCGAGAAGGGATGCCTGCGGCGACGTTTTCGGTGGGTGCGGTGGACGCCGAGCTCGACCGTGAGTTGAGCGCAAAGCTTTCGCCAAATGAGCCTGTAAAGTTCATCCTTGGCGCCGAATTGCCTTATATTGAGCTCGATGAGCGGGCCTTTGCACGATTTTCGGTGAACGAGGCTGACGCTGAGGCGCTGGTCGCGAAGATTCTGCCCGGAGCGCTCGACGCTACACAGGGAGCCGCACTGAAGGCTGCTCCCAATAGCCATTCGCTGAGGCCGGCGACCTTGCGCCGGGTCTATACCAAGGTGCAGATTGCCGCCGGCGACGTGCCCAATACCGAGGATGGAATGCTGATTCTGCACAGCTACTCCACGAATGGCGGCTGGTGGGTGATGGTCACGCCGGGGATGTACCAGATGTCTGGCTTTGCGTCCTCGGGGACCAATCACTACACGCCGTACTCGTACGATCGCCACGTCCCGCTAGCCTTCTTCGGCACGCCCTTTGTACCCGGAACCTACCTCCAGCGGACGGCTCCGGTGGATATTGCCGCAACTTTCGCAGCGCTCCTGGGGGTGAACCAGCCCTCGGCCTGCGTTGGGCACGTGTTGACAGAGGCACTGAAGCCGCAGAAGGCGGTAGCCGCACCATCCGCGCTCCGCTAGGCCGGGAGTCAGGCTGTCCACAGGAGATGCGCGTAAAATCGTAAGAATATGAGTGATTTGAAGACCGTTCGACGTGCCCTGTTATCCGTAACCGACAAGAGCGGGGTGGTGGAGTTTGCAGCAGTACTGGCTGGCCTGGGAGTGGAACTCGTTTCAACCGGCGGGACCGCCAAGATGTTGCGCGATGCCGGCCTTTCGGTGCTCGATGTTGCCGAACTTACGGGCTTTCCGGAGATGCTCGATGGCCGCGTGAAGACGCTTCATCCGGGCGTCCACGGCGGCATTCTGTACCGTCGCGACCATCCGGACCATGTGGCCGCTGTTGCCGAGCACGGCATTGCTCCTATCGATATGGTCGTAGTGAACCTCTATGCGTTTGAGAAGACCGCCGCACGGGCCGGTGTGACGACCGCAGAGCTGATTGAGAACATCGATATCGGCGGCCCCTCGATGCTCCGCTCTGCAGCGAAGAATTTTGCGGACGTTGCCGTCGTCTCCAACGCAGCGGATTATCCCGCACTCACCGAAGAACTCCGTGCAAACGCTGGCCAACTGAGCCTCGAAACCCGGTGGCGGCTTGCCCGGGCTGCCTTTGCAACGACCGCAGCCTACGACTCCGCGATTGCGACGACCCTCGAGACGCTGCCCTCGGACCCCAAGGTTGCGATGGCAGAGACGTCCTTGCCGCCCGTGCTGCGTATCTCGGCGAAGCTCAAAAACTCCCTGCGCTATGGAGAAAACCCTCATCAGGCAGCCGCGGTGTACACCGACGGCTCGAAGAACGGCATCGCGAATGCCGACCAGCTGCAGGGCAAGGAGTTGAGTTATAACAACCTTGTCGACCTCGACGCCTGCTGGTCGATGGTGAACGAGTTCGAACAGACGGCCGTCGTAATCGTCAAACACACCAATCCGTGTGGCGTTGCTCTCGGCAATACCGTGGAACAGGCCTATATTCGCGCGTTAGAAGCTGATCCAGTCTCTGCGTTTGGCGGTGTCATTGGCGTAAATCGTGTTGTCGACGGCCCTGCCGCTACTGCGATGGCCAAGTTATTTGTGGAGGCCATTGTTGCTCCGGGCTTTACGCCCGAGGCCCTGACAGCTCTCAGCGCAAAGAAGAATCTGCGTGTTCTGCGCATCGAGGCCATCGCCTCGGCCAGGGTAATCAAGCAGATATCGGGCGGCTTTCTGCTTCAGGATGAGGATCGCGCGGTCGTCACAGCTGAGACGCTTATCTGTCCCACCGCTCGCAAGCCGACACCGGAAGAGACCGCAGTGCTGCTCTTTGCCTGGAAGGTTTGCAAGCATGTGAAGTCGAATGCCATCGTGTACGCGAGGCTCGAGGAAGGATTCGGGCAGACCGTCGGCATGGGGGCCGGCCAGATGAGCCGGGTCGATGCAGCTCGCTTTGGTGCGATGAAAGCAGCCCTCCCGCTGGCTGGCACTGTGGCCGCGTCGGACGCCTTTTTCCCGTTCCCGGATGGCCTCGAAGTCATTGCCAATGCTGGGGCAACGGCCATTATCCAGCCCGGCGGATCGGTTCGGGATGCTGAGGTGATTGCAGCTGCGGACCGGCTTGGCATCGCCATGGTATTTACCGGGATTCGTCACTTTCGGCACGGATAGCTCATGGAGGGATTGTTGGGTCACCACCAAACCCTGTAAAGTACCGTCTAAGGTGTATAGAGCGACCGATGCATAACGTGTCTTTTCAGGACCTACCCATGAGCCGAATCCTCCGTGCCACTCTCCTTCCTCTTGCGATCGCGGCCTTCTGTGCCCCGAAGAGCGGGAGTGCGCAGTCCGTTCCTCCTGCTCCGACTGTCGATCATGCCGCGTCCTATTACCACTATGGCCTGGCAAAGCTCTATGAGAACCAGGCGGAAGCGTCGGGCCGGCAGGATGTGGCAACACAAGCCATCGAGCAGTACAAGCTCGCTCTCGATGCGGATCCAACTTCGCTCATCCTGCAGGACGGCATCTCAAATCTGTATTTTCGGCTGGGTAGAATCCGCGAAGCAGTTGCAGCGGCACAGGACCAGCTAGCCAAACACCCGGATGACCTGAATGCCCATTTGCTACTCGGTCGCGTGTATCTCAGGACGCTTGGAGATGGGCAAGGACCGCAGGCCGCACAGATCCTGCAGGCGGCAATCAAGGAATACGAAACCATTGTGCAACTGAAACCCGGCGATCTCGAGAACAGATTGCTTCTGGGTCAGTTGTACGGGCTGAATCATGACTCAGCCAAGGCCGAGGAGCAGTTCAAGGCAGCCCAGAAAATTGATGGCAACAATGAGGAAGTTGTCCTGAGCATTGCGCGCCAATACTCGGAGCAGGGCGATCTCGATCGGGCCGCAAGGGTGATCTCCAATGTGCCTGAGAGCGACCGCACCGGCCGCATGGACTTTGC
The DNA here is from genome assembly GCA_036510715.1 of Acidobacteriaceae bacterium. Taxonomy (GTDB): domain Bacteria; phylum Acidobacteriota; class Terriglobia; order Terriglobales; family Acidobacteriaceae; genus Granulicella. The sequence goes on along the minus strand of DATCDL010000003.1, from coordinate 6,532 downwards.
CCTGGCGGGGATTTATGACCAGTTGAAACGCCCCAAAGATGCGGCCATCGCTTACCAGTTCTCGATCGACCATGATCCAGATAATACGGATGCCAAGCTTGGTCTCGCGGCTGCCCTCTCGGCATCGGGGCAGATGGAGGCGGCAGGGAAGATCAACGCGGAGATCCTGAAGACCGACCCGCAGGACCCTCAAGCATTGGTTCGCGAGGCAGAGATTCAGAGAGGAAAAGGCGAATTTGAGCAGGCTCTGGCGACCCTGAAGAGGGCTGAGGCTCTTGTCGCGAATGGCAGCGACCAGGAACTGACGTATAACGAAGCGCTGGTTTACGACGGTCTTGGACGTTTCGATGATGCCGCAACGACGTTGAAGAATTTGCTCATGTCCACCGCCTCTCCCGATGGCAAGTATGCGGGCGGAGCACAGAGCAACCGGGCCCTCTTCCTCGATTTGCTCGGGAGCGTTTCACGCCTGTCCGGGAACACCGGACAAGCGATTGCCGCCTATCGGCAGATGGCGGATCTGGGCGGCGATTTTGCATCGCGTGCGAGTGATGCAGAGGTGGAGACCTATCGCGACGCGCATCAATGGGCCAAGGCCTTGGAGGTTGCATCGGACGCTGCCAAGGCGATGCCCTCGAATCACGATGTGCAGCTAACCTATGCGCGTCAACTGGCGGACTCGGGCAAGGTTGATGATGGTCTGAAGCTAGCCCAGGCGCAGTTGACAGGAACTCCAGATGATCGCGAAGTCTACTTCGATCTAGCGGACATGGATGTGCGCGCCAAACGCTGGAAGGACGCCTCGCTTGCGTTTGACAAGGCCGAGGCCCTCACCACCAGACCGGAAGACAAAGTCCTGCTCTATTACTTCCGTGGTGATGCAGCTCTGCGTGAGAAGCTCTACGATGAAGCAGAGTTGGAGTTTCGCAAAGGGCTCGCGATCGACCCCAAAAACGCATCCATCCAGAATGATCTGGGCTACATGTATGCTGACCGCGGCATCAAGCTTGACGATGCTGTAGCCATGCTGAAGAAGGCTGTTGCCTCCGATCCACAGAACTATGCGTTCCTCGATTCTCTGGCCTGGGCCTATTACAAGCAGGGACAGTATGCTATGGCGGAAGACTACGAGACCAAAGCAGCGCTTCGCATGTCCGGCGACCCCACGGTACTTGATCATCTGGGAGAGATTGAAGCGAAAAACGGAAAGTTGCAGCAGGCAATTGAAGACTGGCAAAAATCGTTGAAGCAATACTCCACATCACTCGCACCCGAGGCAGATCCGAACGACGTCGCGAAGGTTCAGCGCAAGCTGGAGGGTGCCCGCGTTCGCCTAGCTCACGCAGGCAATGCGCCAGCTAAGTAAGGGGAAATATCGATCGCGGTGCACAGACGGTGGCCCAAGCCGAGAGAGTCAGGCTAAACTCGAAGTCGATGGCTTACAACCTGCACTCCTGCGGGGTGTTCGGTGAAGATGAACGCGCACTATCGGTGCGTGATTTTCCCGCACCCACGAGCGATGATCGTACTGCCTTCGAGCGTGACCGCGATCGCGTCATACAAGCTCGGGCATTTCGTCGACTCGCAGGCAAGACCCAGGTGTTTACAAGTCGCGCTTCGGATCATTTTCGGAGCCGATTGACCCATACCATCGAAGTCGCACAGGTCGCGCGCCACGTAGCTTCTGCACTCAGTCTCAATGTCGATCTAGCGGAGACGCTGGCCCTCGTCCACGACATTGGGCATCCGCCCTTCGGCCATGCAGGCGAACGCGCGCTGGATAGTTGTCTTCAGCGCTATGGCCTGCGTTTTGACCACAATCTTCATGCCCTCCGCATCGTTGAGCGCTTCGAGCAACGCTACGCGGGGCATCGCGGCTTGAATCTGACGTTGGCATCCCGGGAGGGTATCGTGAAGCACTCCCGTGATTACAGCGCGGAGGAGCATCCAGAACTGGCTGAGCATTTTCTGGGTTTGCGTCCCCCTATCGAGGCTCAGTTAATTGATCTGGCGGATGAGATAGCGTACCTCACCGCTGATCTCGATGACGGAGTAGAGTCCGGCCTACTCGAAATTGGTCATATTCGAGAACACGTAAGCATACTTCGTCGCAGCTACCTTGCCGTAGAGCGAGCGCACCCGAACGCCGAGGAAAAGTACATCTTCCACGATGCTCTACAAGCAATGCAGAAGACTCTGATCCTCGATCTCATCCAGACGACAGCCGCAAATGTTGCTCAGGCGGGGGCTCACTCGCTCGCCGACATCCGAAGGATTAATAGTAGAGTTGCTGTCTTTTCAGCTGAAGCGGAGGCGGAGCGCATGCAAGAGAAGTGCTATCTGTACGACACTCTATATACCTGCTCTGCGCTGGAGTTGGAACATGCGAAAGCGGAAGAGGTGGTCACGGAGCTCTTCGATTTCTGGGTGAACGAACCTGAGGAGTTGCCCGAATCCTACTTTGCCGAGGTTGAAACCGAAGGGCTGGCTCGCGTGGTTGCGGACTATATCGCAGGCATGACCGACAATTTCATCCTGCTGCAGTATGCGGAGGTTCGCCGTAGAGTGCGATCCGGTCGTGTGTCCATACCGCATCATCCCAAGGCGCTTCCTTAGCTTCAGGTCACTGGAGACAGAAGACCGAGAACCGGAGGCTCACGTTTGCTGAGGTTGGCTTGAATCGTCTCTTGTGCGGGTGCTGATGCGGGTTTGTCCGGTATGGCGAAGAACGTTTGCGTTGCTCTGAACGAAAGGAGTAACACCTGCAACAGCGGTGCCCGGCACTCATACTCAGGCGCGCATGCAGGATGGCCAGAGGCCAAGTACGATATTTCGAATTCCTCTTTTTTGCAGGTTGAGAACGAGATTGGTCTGAGCCGAATCGAACGAAATCGATGATCCTGCGGAATTCTCTGCTCCAACGCGAAGGAACCGAATACGCTGTTCTGAACTCGCACGTCTTCATTCGTGTTCTATCGACGAATCAGCATCGGAAATGGCTGACGAATGACAGCAATTGCCACAAGCTTCCAGATAAGCTTTGTACGCGGCGAGTCTTTGACAGACCAGCTTCATATTGTTAGCGTTAGAGATACGTCTAAGTTGTCATTTAGACGGTGCGTCCCCGTCGTCCAGCGGTTAGGACACCGCCCTTTCACGGCGGTAACACGGGTTCGAATCCCGTCGGGGACGCCAATAGAACAAAGGGCTTAGCGCTCGAACCCAAAAATCTTCACCGTCCGATACCGTCCAATAAGGGTTATCCCTTCTCGGACGGCCATTCCCCCGTCTGGAAAACCAGCCGGGCCACTTTGCTTTGCGCCGAACGCTTAATGTCCGTTACGGCCTGAGCGTAGAGGTTCAACGTAATGCTGCTGTTGGCGTGACGAAGAAGTTCCTGCACCGTCTTCACATCCTCTCCATGCGACTTGAGAATCGTTGCGTACGAGTGACGGAAGGTGTGCCAGCCGACCTTGGATGTGATATTCGCTTCCTTGAGCGCTGGCTTGATGTACGTCCGATAGATTGAGAACGACCAGTAGGGCAGCTTGCCTGAAGTTGCTGGACTCGCGAAAACCCAATCCGCAATCATTGGATACGGAGACTTTCTGCGCCACATCAGCAATGCTTCCGCAAGTTCCGGGTCGAGTGGAACTGGCTTCTGCGATGCCTCTGTTTTGCATGGGCCTACATGCTGGTCGGCAATCGAACGGGTGACGTGGATTTGAAGATTTTCAAAGTCCACGTCCGACCACTTAAGCGCCAGCAACTCGCTCACGCGGAGCCCTGTGAGGATGTCCAGGAGCACGGCGGTCTTGCCGGGATCCTTCAAATGCTCCAGAAGGGCTTTGATCTGCTCGATGTTCAGCACAGTTGGCACCTTCTGTCTCTTGGAGCTCTGACGCACCATAGAGATGGGGTTCCGGTCGTGCCACTCCCAGCGGATCGCGTGATTGAAGATGGCGTGCATGAGGTTCCGAATCTTCGCCTTACTGCCGTTCGCGAGCGGTAGCGACCGAAGCCACTCCTCCACAACCACCGACTTGATGTCCTTTAGCCGGTATGAAGACCATCGCGGAGTAATCCAGCGCCCCAAATAGCCTTCGTTTACGTTGATCGTCTTGAACGTCTTGCCGGAGCCCTCGCTGAGTTCACGTTCCCGATAGTGCTGGGTAAGCGTCTCGAAGCTGATCGCGTCAATGTGCCCGCGAGGGGTTTCTGAGTTGATGTTTGCCCGAAGAGCTGCAACGGCTTTCTTGGCAGCCGCTTCAGTCGGATACTCTGATAGAGTCCCGATGAAACAGCTCCTCCGTTTGCGAGTGCCATCAAGCTGCGTTTCGTACCATCGGTACTCCCACGCCTGATCGTGCTTTTTCCGCTCGTAGAGCCGTAATGATCCTTCCTGATACCGAATCCGCTTCATAGAGTTCTCCTGTGAGCGGAACGGGTGGCCTGATGGAAGCGTAGCTGATGCAGCCTGCTTAAACCAGCAAGAAATCACCGCTAGCTCGCGGATCTCGACTCCAAGTAGCGGTCAATCGCGGTCTTGCGAAAGCGCCACAGGCGGCCGAACTTTACCGCTGGAATGACTCCTTGGCGAGCCCATTTGTGCAGACTCTTTTCAGACACTTTGCATCGGGCGGCAACCTCATGAGCGTCGTACAGACGCTCGATTCCGTCTCCCTGTTCCAGCACGGAATAATCAGAGGCGGGGGGCTTTTTCTCCATTGGCGACCTCGTTTCGCTTGCTCTTTGACAGGATGCTGGCTGGCTCCAACACCGTCCAATACTTCTCATCAATAACGCTCAAAGTTTCGCGAATAGTAGCGGCGCAGGGGTAGTTACAAAAAAGTTCCTAGTTACCCGATTGAGTGACCGGTCACCAAAAAGAACCTAATTGACGTATTTGGTTCCTGGTCGAACTATTAGGGTGCACCATCGACTCCCATCTGTCAGGGAGATGGGGTCTTGACGTCACTGCCAGTGGAGTGTCAGGGCTATGTCAGATATTGTCGAGTTTCGCCATCTGGAATACCTGGTTGCCATCGCAGCGCGAAGAAACTTCAGCAAAGCGGCCCAACATGTCTACCGTTCGCAGCCTGCCGTCAGCCATCAGATAAGGGCTCTTGAGGCCGATATCGGCTTCCCCTTATTAGTCCGAAATGGCCGCGATGGTGTCTATCCCACTCCTGCGGATGAACTGGTGCTCGAGTGGGCACGGACGGTTTTGGCGGAACGTCGGGACATCTTTATCATGGCCCGCACCATCCATGATGGCGCAGTTCCACCTCTCCACCTAGGGTTCTCCTCGTTCGTAAATGGGTTTCTGCTTGAGAACTTCCGTGCGGCTTACACAGGCATGTTTCCGCAGTGTGATATCCGCCTCTCAAGCGGCGATACACAGCATATTTTGCAACGGTTGGAGAGCGGCGCGCTCGACTGTGCCATTCTCCCAATGCCTATCGACAAAGACTATTGGAAGGTGCGTCAAATTGCGCACTCGCAACTTGTAGTCTGCATGCGTTCTGATGACCCGTTGAGCACGCTGGCGCAATTGGACATTCGCGAGGTTGCTCCTAGACTCAAGGTGTTTCGTGATCCTGAGCTGCATCCTGCCGCACATTCAAGGTTGCTGGAGATGTTCGCCGAGCGAGGCATCGCACTTAATATTGCCAGTTCCGCCGCTACGCCGGCAGACATGCAACTGATGGTCAAACAAGGTTGCGGGCTTGCATTGATAGATCAGCTTTGTCCGCTCGATTCAGCCCTGATAACGAGGCCGCTTGTGGGATTGAACTGGACGACCGAGACAGCATTCGTCACTAGCAAGAGCAGCGGCCATCTAGCTCTCCCTTTCATCGAGAAATTACTCGACGAGAATGGGCTGGGAAGAATGCGAAAGCCATCGCAATCAGTGGGGATTCGTCGACCGCAACAATTGAAACTCACCCTCTGATCTCGCCCCTATAAACCGAACTTTGAGCACTATAGAAAATAGGTCTTGGACGCAGCCGATCTTCTGGCCTTACCTTCCGTGACATGGCGAAGCAAAATCTGCCATCAGGAGATTGTCTATGTCACGGAACACGTATCGTCGGAAGCGTCTAACTCAGGGATTCCTCCACGTTGGACGCTCGCTTTTGCCTGCGCTCTTCTACCTCGCATGTGCGGGAGTTGCCCACGCCCAGGGAACGATGGATTTCTCTGGTGCTCAAACACTGATGTCAACCTTCAAGACCTTCGCCATGTACGCAGGCGCGGTCATCTGTCTTGGTGGCCTGATCTTCGCCGGCATCCGCATGATGTCGGGGCGATTTCAGGATGCCATTCCCGGCCTCTTCGGTGCGCTGTTTGGAGCAGGCGTGCTGGGATGGGGCGCGGGCTGGATTGGTTCACTCACCGGTCAGTCGATGTAGAGGTGCGTGACCATGGCCAGGCGGGGAGAACCGTTACCGATCAATCAGGCTATGAACAGGCCCCGAGCCAAGCTAGGGCTCGACCTCTCAACATGGATGGCCATTGTGTTTGTGAG
>DATCDL010000002.1:0-3462 GCA_036510715.1 Acidobacteriaceae bacterium | reverse complement strand
GTTGCGTGACGGACGCCCTTGGATGACGAACGTGGCGTTGTGTCTGTTCGGCGTTGGTCTTCTGCTGCTCACGCGCCAGTTCGTGACTCAACTTCACCATTTCACCATCGGGTTCTCCGGTTGTTCGGGCTGGTCGGCGATTCTGTATATAGCATCCATCATCGTCGTACTGACTCAACCAAGCGATCGCGCGACCTTCTGGATCGTCATCGGATTTGCAATCGCGTTTCGCCTCATTACACTCTTCGCGGATCCGTTTTTATCAACCGACATCTACCGTTATGTATGGGATGGCATTGTGCAGCATGCGCATATTAGCCCTTATCGGTATGTGCCCGGTGACCCGGCGCTGAGCTTCCTCCGCGCACCAAATCAGCACATCTTCGACCACATAAACCGTCGTGATTACGCGCACACAATTTACCCCCCAATCGCACAGATGATCTACTGGATCGCGACGCTCTTATCGCCTACTATCCTTGCGATGAAGACCGTTATGTTCGGCTTTGAGTGCCTCACCGTGGGTGCTCTGTTGGCGCTACTAAAGAAGCTCAGACGATCCCCAGTTCAAATTCTTCTCTACGCCTGGTGTCCTCTGCTGGTGTGGGAAATCGGGGGTGCGGGTCACATTGACGCCGCCGTGTTTGCCTTTGTCACACTCGCTCTGCTGTTTCGATATCGCGAGCAGCCAGTCCTGACGGGGCTGTTCCTTGGGCTCGCGGTGATGACAAAATTCTACCCATTGGTTCTGCTGCCTGCTGTATACAAGCGTCGCGACTGGAAGATGCCTGCGACGCTCATAACCGTATGCGGGCTCTCGTACCTGCCTTATCTGTCGGTGGGTAAGCTCGTCTTCGGCTTCCTTTTCGGCTATACCCGCGAAGAGGGAATTGATAGCGGGGCGCGCTTCTTCCTGCTCGATTGGGCGCAAACCCTGCGCGGGTTGGAGCACATTCCGTTGGTCCTGTACCTTATCTTCTGCGCCGCGGTACTTGGCGGCATTAGCCTCTGGGCCTGGTCTCGTGCTAGCAAGGAACACACGCGCGATTTGACGCCGCACGAGGTTCAATCGCCGGCGCTTCTGCGGGCGGCGATGCTACTTGCGTTTGCGATGATGCTGCTGTTCTCGCCACATTATCCGTGGTACATCGTCTGGCTGATTCCACTCTTCACACTAGTTCCAAATCTACCGCTGCTTGCCTACCTGATGTCGTTTTTTTACCTGTTCACAACCTCTCTGGCTGACCCCGGACCAAAGATGTTTTTACTGAATGAGATGCTTTACGGGACAGCGGTTTTGGCGTTTCTGTTGAGTCTTGCGCTGAGACGCTGGCCTGCATTGACCGCTTCCTTTTATCTGAGAGAGGCCGAGCAAAACATGAAGCTCGAGCAACTAGACTAAAAGGATGCCTTCCCACGTTTCCGTCATTATCCCCGCGCTGAATGAAGCTGAATCTATCGGCTACGTGGTGTCTTCGATGCCGTGGGACCAGATTGATGAATGCATCGTCGTGGATAATGGCAGCACCGATGGAACTGGACAGATTGCAGCGGCGGCGGGCGCTCGTGTAGTCGAATCACCGCGCGGATACGGTGCCGCAATGCATGCAGGTGCGGGCGCCGCTTTGGCTACGAGCACGATTCTGGTATGTATGGATGGGGACGGGTCGGATTGTATCGATCAATTGCCGCAACTTGTCGGGCCAATTGCACGAGACGAGGCGGACTTTGTGATCGGATCCCGTACGCGCGGGCACCGTGATCCCGGATCCATGTTGTCGAGTCAGATATTTGCAGCCCTCCTGATGGGATGGTTGGCGAGAATTGTTTACGGATTCAGGTACACAGATATGGGCCCATTTCGAGCCATTCGACGCAGTTCACTGCAACAAATGCGGATGAGCGAAATGACGTATGGATGGAATCTCGAAATGCAGTTGAAGGCGATTAAGCTAGGTCTCCGCATTCTAGAAATTCCTGTAAATTACAAGCGCCGCATTGGCGGGGAATCGAAAGTATCGGGGAATCTCAAGGCCTCTATTGAAGCAGGGCGCCGAATCTTTGGCGTATTCCTGCGTGTTCGCAGGGGAGCGAAGAGCTAATGGAAACGATCGTCGAACTGAAGCATGTACAAGTTGCACGCGGGGAAAATATCGTATTGCACGATCTCAGCCTGCGGATTAATCAGGGGGAACATCTTGCGATTCTCGGGCCAAACGGATGCGGCAAATCCACATTATTGAAGACGATTACCTGCGAAGTTTACCCACTTGTTCGGCCAGAGACGTATGTCCGGATCATGGGTCGCGAGCGCTGGGATCTCACTCAACTCAAGCGCAGAATGGGTGTTGTTGCGACGGAGCTTCCAGGGAAACAGACACTATCGACGAAAGGCTTTGACGCAATTCTCACCGGTTTTTTCTCGAGTTCGACCTTGTGGCCTAACCTGACCGTTACGTCGCAAATGCGTGACCGTGCCGAGGAGATCGTGCAGTTGGTAGGTGCGGAGGCGCTACGTAATCACCCGGTCGGAGAGATGTCCGCAGGTCAGCAGCGCCGCATCATGATTGGCCGGGCGATGGCTGGAACATCTACGAACGATGCAGGTGGCAATGTCCAGATGCTGCTGCTGGACGAGCCGTCGAATGCCTTGGATCTAGGCGCCCAACACGACCTGCGCGAGATGCTGCGCGCGCTCGCACAACAAGGTGTAGCGATTCTGCTCATCACACATCACATCGCCGATATCCTGCCAGAGATCGACCGTATCGTGATGATGCACGAAGGACGCATTGTTGCCGATGGCAGTAAGTCAGACCTGCTCACAGAGAAACGTTTGAGTAAGCTGTTTGAACGAAAGATCAGCATGACCGAACGCGGCGGCTATTGGAACGCCTGGTAAATCATCCTAACGATTCGCCGCTGTTGAACTGAGTTGAAGAGTCACTAACTCGGGACGCTGGATGGTGCTCGGTCCTAGCATGACAACGTTAGGCAATGGACCACGCACCATTGCAACTTCGTCGCATGCATATAGACGAGGGCAAGTTTGGCAATCCTTGTAGATCTTGTCTGGCATCGCATCGCGCTCGGCGATCCGAAATCCGAAATGCTCGAAGAATTCGGGAATGCGGGTGAATAGACACACTGAAAGCACAGCATGCTCTTCAGCCTCTTCTACGAGAGCTGAGAGCAGGAGGCCACCAGCACCGAGGCCTTTAGCATCGGACTTGACGACGATGGAGCGCACCTCTGCAAGATGAGGGCCATATAGATGCAGGGCGCCACAGCCAAGAAAATTACCGTTCTGCTCCTCCACAACCGTGAAGTCTCGGATGTTCTCGCAAATCTCCGCATAGCTACGTCGCAGCAGGGTGCCGTCGCCGGAAAGCGAGTTGACCAGGTCGAAGACGTTACGTGCATCTTGAAGGTGTGCCTTGTGAACGCGGAGATCAGGCATTG
>DATCDL010000001.1:0-11311 GCA_036510715.1 Acidobacteriaceae bacterium | reverse complement strand
CGGCGAAATCACAAATGCCTGGTATCTTTTCGGCCCGAAGATCGAAGCCGAAATGAAGCACAACTCGCTCCCGAATCCCCCCAGGCTGCGACCTTCCGTCGAGGCAAATACGGCTCGCCTGCGCAGCGCCGTCGCCCTCGTGATGAGCGATGTCTCTCTCTAAACAACTCCTACAACCTCTTGGTTGCCTTCAGCTTGAAACTGTCGCCCTTCCCGGTGCTGATCGCAGTGGGTTCCAAGATGACAACGATGAGCGTTGCTCAATGATCACGAAACCCACCCGCTTTATGGAAAATCTATTCGTCTGTCTCGACCCAACGTAAACACGAAGGCGGAACTTTCCCTACTATGTTTCTATGCACCACGAACACGTATAGGAGCTATCATGACTGTCTCCCGCCGTATCGCCATTTTTTCCGCTCTGCTTGGGCTCAGCGGCACCGCCGTCTGCTTCGCCCAGACCGCCGCTCCCTCCTCCAAGCTCTTCTCTGATATGCGCTGGCGCGAAATTGGGCCGATGCGTGCGGGCAGAACGCGGGCTTTGGCAGGGGTCCCCACCGAACCCTCGACTTTCTACATCGGAGCCGTCGGTGGCGGCGTCTTCAAGACCACCGACTCCGGCGAGACCTGGCAAAGCCTCTGGGACGCGGAGCCAACCGGCTCGATCGGCACCATCGCCGTTGCCGCCTCCGACCCCAACATCGTCTTCGTCGGCAGCGGCGAGGGCCTGGCGCGGCCTGACCTCTCCACCGGCGACGGCGTCTACAAATCGACCGACGCCGGCCACTCCTGGACCCACCTCGGCCTGCGCGACGGACAGCAGATCGGCCAGATCGCCGTCAACCCGAAGGACCCGAACACCGTCTTCGTCGCCGTCACCGGCCACCCTTACGGCCCTAACGCAGAGCGCGGCCTCTTCCGCTCCACCGATGGCGGCGCCACCTTCAAGAAGGTGCTCTACATCGATGACAAGACCGGCGCGTCCGAGGTGCAGATCGATCCGCAGCATCCAAACATCGTCTTCGCGGGAATGTGGCAGCGCCAGGAAGGTCCGTGGGAGAACGGCTCGTGGTCCGGCACGAATGGCGGCCTCTTCCGCTCCACCGATGGCGGTGACATCTGGAAGAAGATCACCGGCGGCGGTCTTCCCGACGGCATCGTCCAGGTCAACCTTACGATTTCGCCAACCGACTCCAATCGCATCTACGGCGAGTTCGCCTACGCCCGCACCGTGGGGCTCTTCCGCTCTGAAGACGGCGGCCAGACCTGGGTCCACGCACCCGTCGACGACACCCGTCCCGAAGCTCGCATCGGCGGCGGCGATCTCCCTGTTCCCGTCGTCGATCCCAAAGACCCCAACACCCTCTACGTCGCCACCGTTGTCACGTGGAAGTCCACCGACGCAGGCAAGACCTGGACAGGCTTTCGCGGATCACCCGGCGGCGACGACTATCAAAACATCTTCATCAACCCGAACAACACCAACATCATCGCTCTCGCCAGCGATCAGGGCGTCATCATCTCCGTCAACCGCGGCAAGAGTTGGAGCCAGTGGTACAACCAGCCCACCGCCCAGATGTATCACGTCACGACCGACAACGCCTTCCCCTATCGTGTCTGCGGCGGACAGCAGGACAGCGGCAGCGCGTGCGTAGCCAGCCGCAGCGACGATGGCCGCATCACCTTCCACGACTGGCATCCCGCCGGCATCGAGGAGTACGGCTACGCTGCCCCCGATCCCCTCAATCCCGACATCGTCTACGGCGGCAAAGTAACTCGTTACGACCGCTCCACCGGCCAGGTTCAGGACGTCGAGCCGAGTCCGTTGCGCAGCTATCGTGCTCTCCGCACCGAACCGCTGCAGTTCTCGCCCGTCGATCCGCACAGCCTCTACTTCGCCACTAACTCGCTCTGGCTCACAAAGAACGGCGGCAAGGACTGGACCACAGTCAGCCCCGACCTGAGCCGCGAAACCTATGAACTCCCCTCCACGCTCGATGCCTACAAAGACTCGCCCACGGCCAAGCCGATTCGTCGCGGCGTCATCTACTCACTCGGTCTCTCGCCGCTCGATGTCAACCGCATCTGGGCCGGCACCGACGACGGTCTCATCTGGACCACCACCGACGGAGGAGCCAACTGGACTAACGTCACGCCTCCCCAACTCAAGCCCTTCTGGAAAGTCTTCAACATGGACGCCGGACACTTCGACGCCCTTACCGACTACGCCGCAATCAACACGATGCGGCTCGACGACATGCGCGCTCACCTCTTCCGCACCCACGACGGCGGCAAGACCTGGACCGAGATCAACAACGGCATTCCCGATGGTTCCGCGACCAGCACCATCCGTGAGGATCCCAAGCGCAAGGGCCTCCTCTACGCTGGCACCGAAACCCAGGTCTATGTCTCCTTCGACGACGGCGATCACTGGGAGTCGCTGCGGTTGAACATGCCCGCAGCCTCGATCCGTGACCTCGCCATCAAGGACGACGACCTCATTGCCGGAACCCATGGCCGCGGCTTCATGATCCTCGATAACGTAACGCCGCTGCGCCAGATCTCGGCCACGCTCGAGAAGCAAAACGTTGCCCTCTACACCCCCGCGACAGCGCTCCGCATTCGCAACGACATGAACCCACCCACTCCATGGCCGCCCGAGATGGCCACCGGAGATAACCCTCCTGACGGCGCCATGATCGACTACTACCTCGGTCCGAAATTCTCCGGCCCGGTCACGCTGCAGGTGCTCGACAGCAAGGGCGAAATTATCACCGAGTTCAAGAGCACAGACCCCGTGCCTCCGCTCGATCCCCGCTACCCAGACCCCACGCTCTGGGCCCGTGCGCCGAGAACCCTCTCATCCGAACCCGGCCAGCATCGCTTCCTCTGGGACATGCGCTATCCCGACGTACCCGGCATGTCCACCGGCCCCGACGACAGTGCGGCCGTGCCGCACAACACGCCGTCCATTTCCTCGTCGCCCTGGGTGATGCCTGGCGCCTACACCGTGCGTCTCATCGCCGCAGGTGAGGCCCTCAGAAAGCCTCTGACGATCTTGATGGATCCTCGAGTAAAGACTTCTCACGCTCATCTGGAACAACAATTCGCAATCTCCAAAACGATGTATGACGAGATGCTCGAGGCGACCCGGGCCATTCATGAAGTTACCGTGCTGCGCGATCAAATCAGCTCCGGCAAGGTCAAGGTTCCAGCCGACGCAGCAGCCAGTCTCGAGTCGAAGTTCGAGAAGATTGCCGGCCGCGAGCGGGGCGAGGGCGAACGCCGCGGCGGCCCCGCTGGCCCGCCAACCCTGGGTTCCATCCGCACCCAGCTCGCGCGTCTCGAGCACTCAATCCAGAGCGCCGATGCAGCACCCACAACCGCCGAAGTCAACGCCTGCCAGGAGACGGCCAAGCCCCTCCAGGGTCTGCTCGACGAATGGGAAGCAGTCAAGAGGACCGACCTGAAGGCTATCAACGACGAGCTGCGCAAGCGCGATCTACCCCAACTCAGCATCGACACTCGCATCATCGATCACAATGTCGAGGACCAGATCGAGTACGGCGACGACGACTAGAACCGAGCCCGCAACCTACAGCGTCTTTCCCATCCTTCAGAAGCTAACGCGCACGCCCACCTGTGCCGCAAAAGGAATCCCTACAGTCGTGCCGGGACCGAAGAAATCTCCCAGCGCCCCTCCCGGCACGCGCAGTTGATTCGGACTCGCGATCGGCGCCGTCGCACTGCAATCAGAATTGCTACACACATCGGAAACGTCTCCTGCAGCGGCCTCGGCAGACGGCACCGGAAGGGTCGCAATGTTCGTCACATAATTTGCGCCAGGGTTATTCCGGTTGAACAAGTTGAAGAACTCTATGAACGGATCTACGCGCCATCGCTCGCCAAACTTCATCGTCCGGCTCGCTCTCAGATCCGTCTGGATGTAAGCCGTTCCTCGGAACTGATCCAACGCCGTAGCAACTCCGTCGATAGAGATTCGCCCTCGATTGTCCGCCGTCGTAATCGTGAAAGGCCGCGCACTCTCAGCTTGCGACAGCCCGCTCACATCCACCCCGCCGGGCAAATGCAACGTACCCGCGAGCACGGCGCGCTGCCGCACATCCTCGCCCGAGGGGCCATAGTCCCCCGGCCCGAACGCATCCAGCGGATTGCACACGCCGTTCACATAATCGAACAGCTCGCCGAGCACGCACCCCCACGTCTGCGCCTTCGATAACGTGTAGTTCGCCACCAAATCCAATCGCCGCTTCACATCCCCCTGCACATGGATCAGCAGACCGTTGTAACTCGACCGATTGTCCGAATGAAAGACGTTCACATCCGGCACAACGCCAGCCTGCTGCGCGTCGCCCACCGGAAGCAACGACGTAAACAAATTCGTCCCGCCCACATAGCTGTACGCGCGATACGCATGGTTGCCCTGTTCGTGAACATAGTCCGCACTCACCGACCAGTCCGCATTGAAAGCATGCTGCGCGCCTCCTGAAACATGAATCGCATACGGTGTCCGATAATGCGGATCGATCAGATTCGCAACTCCGCCCGAAGAGTCGCCGGAAATACAACCAGCATTTTCTTCTCCGCCTGGATTTGCCACTGGATCTACGCAAGGCCCGGGCGCAGCGTTGACAGCTTGGAACGCGGTCCCCCACCCCACCTGCGCAAGGTCGTTGTAGTACAGACCAAAGCCCCCGCGAAGCACCGTCATTCCCTTCTTCCCCGGCGCATACGCCAAGCCAATCCGCGGCGCAAACTGCTTGCGATCATCCTTCGGCGCGCCAACGACAAGAGGAATCCGCAACGCTGCCAACGTGATGTACCCTGGATTCTCTATCTGCGTTCGCCCCGCCGCGTTGAACAAGCCAGCACTTGTTGAATACCGCAATCCATAGTTCAACGTAAGCCCGTCCGCCAATCGCAACGAATCCTGCGCATAAAAAGCCAGTCGCTGAATGTTCTGCGAGAACCCTCCGCCAAGATTCGATGTCGTCGCCCCCGCACTCAAGTCGGACGCGAACTGCGCCGTATTGCCGACGTAGTACGTGGGGTTTTGCGGAAGCTGATAGAGCGTCTCCGTATTCCCCGGAAACGCGCCTCCCAGCACCGGCTCATGAATCAAATTCATGCCAGCCTTGAAGGCATGACGCCCATGATCTTGGCTCAGGTCATATCGAAATTGATATTTCTGCTGATTACGCAGCGATGGGAAAAACGTAATCGGTGTTGCGAATTGATTGTCGCCAAACGTCTCAAACCCGGACACCGTCAGCGATGTCGAGCTGAACGGAAATGCGAGCGCGAAGCCCAGGTTCGAGTTGCGCGTCTGCGTCAAATGCAGACCGCTCGCACTGAAGATAAACTTCCCCAGCAGGGTCGGCGTAAACGCAAACTGATTTCCAACCACCAGGCTCAGATAGTTGTTGTGCGTCAGCAGTCCAGTGGAGGGCAACGTGCCCTGCTGCACCAAGCTGTTATGCGTCGTGTAGCCATCGATCGAGCCGCGTGCATACCACTGGGAATCAGTTGACGGTGACCAATCCAGCCGCTCCGATCCAAAATAATCGCGAAACGGTATCGGCACATTCGCGGGCACAGCGATGGAGTCGACTCCCGGAATCAAGCCGTCCGCTGCCAGCGAAGCCAGGGCGTCAAACTGCGTGAGACTCGCCGGGCTATAAGCGATGCTTGCGTCCTCGTGCACGCCTTCAAACGCCGTGAACGACCACAAGGCACCCCTACGAATCGGCCCACCCAAAGTCCCAACATAGTCCTGCCTTGCAAACGGCTGCTTCGGATTCGGCGCCGGGTTTTCGATTGGATAGCGTGCATCCAGCGCTGCCGCACGCTCATAAAATGCGCCCCCGCCATGCCAAACGTTCGTTCCTCTCTTGGTCGTCACCATCACGGACCCGGCGGTCGTGCCTCCAGTGTCGGCGTCCTCCTGCGAGGTGCGAATGGCGAACCCCTGAATAGAGTCCGGAGAAAAGTTCTGAAGGAACCCTCCAATGTAGTCGTCGGAGTTATCTGCGCCATCGACAGAAAGTTCGTTGTTTAATCCCGAACTCCCCCCCGTTGAGACGGCCGTGATTCGTGCCTTGGTCGGATCCGACGGCTCCACTGGCTCCGTCCCCGGAGCAAGATACGCGATGTTCGCGAAGCTGCGTTCGGGTAGAGGAAGCACCCCCAGATCCTGACTGGTCACTACACTCTGACGCACACTGCTCGCAAGATCAAGAGGTTGTGTCGTGATCGAAGAACCGTCGCCCTGCACCGTAACCGACTGTCGCGCAGCTGACGGTTTCATCTTCACTGTAATATCGCTGATCGTTCCGATAGCGATCGTGACGTCAGCTGAAGCCTCAACAAATCCCGGCGCCGCGACCCTCACCTCGTAAACGCCAGGAGCAAGGTCATCGATGCGAAACTCGCCTTGGACATTGCGGAACACGCTATGCCCGAATTCCGCTCCCAACGGTCGAACCGTAATTTTCGCCGAAGCAATGCGTGCGCCAGTAGAGTCCTGCACGGTTGCGCGTAGTGTTCCACTAGGACTCTGCGCACCCAGCACAGCCACCAGAAGAACGAAAGAGAGTCCCAGAATCGAAACCTTCAGTTTGTTCACCTAAGTCTCCACCTAACCGGATAAAGTTCAGCTCGTGTCTGTGGGCCAAAGGTAACACTAATTCGGCGGAGACGGAACTCAACGCGTCCGGTGTTAGGAACCATCGACAGGTGCCCTACCGACGATCCGTTGTTGCCGAGAAAAGATCCTGCGATATCTCCAAATCCAAACAGGAGGACGAGTGCCTAAACCGGGAAATTCTCTTTCGAGAGACATGGCTAGGCTCGACAGCAGAAAGTGCTGGAGGACTCACGAACAAACCTAAGAGATGAGCAAGCTACACGAACAACATTGGCTGGCGCAATGCAGCGGTCAGTCCGCTGTCTCGTCAGGCTCCCCTGTCGGAAACCTGTTTGCGTTTCCTGCAAGGGGACGTCCAACCAATCGCCGGATCATCCACCCAAGATGTAATTTAACTTTCCCTGGCCCGCAACGGCGATGAGTCTCAACCGGACTCTTACTGGGCCCGGCAACATCCTTCAGGGGAATTCTCATCATGAGCGGTTGCATCGCCAGTTTCTGAATAAAGCGTCTGCCTGCCCTCTAGAGTTGTTGGCCTGCTGGCGACACGTGCAAACCGGCCGCTAGCAATGCGCAGCCGTGGATGGAAAATCTACCCGGAATAACTGTTGCAAAAGAGTCCTTCCACAGAAGATAATTCACATCGCCCGAGTGGAGCGCGGTTGGTCATTCCTAAGAAACGACCCTCCCCGGGTGTTGTATCCACACAGTTTCTTTGAACCTGGGTATCCCTTACCAACACGAATTCACAATTTAACTTGGAACCTGAGGAGGTCCCTATGTCTAGCTACTTTGTCGGCAGAACCACCACCTGCAATCTCCGTCGGTTTCTTGCCGGCGTGGCCGGGCTTGCGATGACAGGCCTGGTCCTTTCTGCTTCAGCCGCAACACTCTGCGTAAAGTCTGGCGGCCATGGCTGCAGCTCCACGATCGGCGCAGCGGTCTCGGCGGCGTCACCCGGCGATGTCATTCAGGTCTGGCCGGGGGTTTACAAGGAGCAGGTGATCATCGCGAAGTCTCTTTCGCTGATTTCCGTGTGGCCGCATGGTGCCATCATCGATGCCGCCCATCTCGCCAATGGGATCTGGATCGACGGCATGAGCGCAGCGCCAAATCCTGGCGTGGCCAACGTAGTGATCTCCGGGTTCACTGTCCGCAATGCCAACTTCGAGGGCGTTCTTCTGACCAATGCGACCAACGTGACGTTGGTCGGCAATGACGTGAGGGACAATGACGAGGCTCTCGACAGCGCGAATGGCTCCTGCCTGGGGATTCCGGCCTTCGAGACCAGCGAGGGCCAGGACTGTGGCGAGGGCATACACCTCATGGCTGCGGATCATTCCACAATCCTGCGCAACGAGGTGGAGCATAACGCGGGCGGCATTCTCACCTCTGACGAAACCGGGCCCTCCGATCACAACCTGATCAGCGAGAATTTCGTCCATGACAACGTGTTCGATTGCGGGATCACGCTGGCTTCTCACGCACCTGCAGCCCTCACAGGAGCGCGGCTTTCCTTCGGTGTTTGGTATAACACCATCTCCCGCAATGCTTCCGTGCGCAACGGAACGCAGACGCCGGGCGCGGGAGTCGGCATCTTTGCACCATCGCCTGGCACTACCGACACGGGAAACGTGGTTATCGACAACGACATCCGGGATAACGGAGCCACCGGCGTCGCCATGCACAACCACGCCGCACCTCCTTTGGCTCCGCCCGTGAATCTCAATGACAACGTCATTGTTGGCAACCGGTTTTCAGGGAATGGTCCCGATAATCCGGGAGCTCCAACACCGGGTCCGACCGGCATCAACGTCTTCAGCATGGGCCCGATCACCGGTACAGTGGTCTCCCAAAACACCTTCGACAATGAAGCGATTGACGTTGCGTTCAGCGCCCCGGCCGGCCAGCTGAATGTCCACTTCAACGACTTCTCTGCGGGGCTCGGCGTTGACAATATGGGCACCGGAATGGTGGATGCAACCGAAAACTGGTGGAACTGTCCAACCGGTCCGAACCATGCGCGCTGTGCAACCACCCAGGGATCGGGTGTTTCCTATACGCCTTGGCTGACGCGGCCATTTGAAGACGAGGACTCAAGAGGAGCGCTCCGGCTCGACTAACGGCAGCTCCATCGCGGTACCGGGAGCGCGGCAGATCCGTGCCACCGCTCCCGAACACCCTGGCACGGTGAATGCGGATTCAAGTTAGATGCGTTCATCCTTCAGACTGCATCCAGCCTGAGAGCTGAGGCCGTTCTCCGCTTCACCGCGTTGTTCCGATTTCATTTCGCACACCAGACCGTGCGGGTGAATCAAAGTGCAGACCGCGCTGACATAACGCTGTCCTACGTCCAGATCCTGTCATTCACGACCCCTGGAATACTGGTTTGGAGCACCAGGAGTTGGTGGAGGACTGCCAGCGACCTGCGTGCCACCGCCATGAGCGAGTCTCAGCGGCGCGGTAAGCGTGATGCCGGTCCCAGCTACTTCGGTGCCAGCAGCATAGGCCTTGGCCAGCGGTGCGATGACACTGATGCTGGCAGCGGGACCAAACCGTCGGATGGATGCGATCACTGCGGTTTCCGAATCTGTACCGCTACCGATCGCGATGGTCTGGCCTTCGCTGAACCCTGGTGCATTGGCGACGGGGATCACGGTCGCGCCCGCGCTGGTGTCGGACCGCACGGTCGTCGCGCCACCGGTGCCCACAGAAGCGATCACTGCGGTTTCGAACTCCTTGCCCGATCCAATCCGGATGGACTGGCCCGCGTCAAAGCCAGCCACGCCGGAGACTTTCAGGTTCGTTGCGCCGACGGCGGATGGAATCGGTAAAGCAACGACGGCCTGCAACAGAAAATCTGAACAGTTGCTATCGGTGTCGACGCCATCCGGAAAGCGGCCTGCGCTGATGTTCGTCGCTTCTACCGCGGAGGGTGGCCCGAAACCAGGGGTCGGTCCGGGAGCGGGTACAAAGCAGCCTCCGTGGCCTCCGCCGGAGGTCCCCTGATATCCCTCGGCGGCCCAGGGATCAACGAGGCCACCGTAGTTGAGGCTGTCGACAATCATTCCCCAGCCGTCGCGCAGCACCATGCTGCCTTCTCTCACGGGGATGGTGCGGCCGAACAAGGGACTATAAGTCGTCAGCTCGGGACCTCCGAACCACTGGTCAGGGTCGGGCGATCCCTGGTAGCCCGCGGTCGTGACGTTGGCGTCGCGAAGAACCGAGTTGATGGCGTGGCTGTCGTTCAGGGCACGATCCAGTACGATGCCGGAGCCAAGCGCCTGAACAGGTTCATTGCTCGAGTGGGCAAAGGCAGTCGCCGGCTCAAAGCTGATTCCCGTTCCCCGATTGCTGAAGGGCATATTCGCCGCGTGGTTGAAGCGCAGCGGAGCGGCCACGTCGAGGCCCGTGCCCGGACTTACGACTCTCTCACCATCGATATGCGTACGCGCAAGGGCGGGAGTGAAGTCCATCTCCGCGCCGGTGCGACCAGCGCCTCCGACGTGAGAAATTGTGACGGTCTCCTGGTTTGCGGGCGTCCCGATGGTTAGCTTCTTGCCCACCGCAAAATCCGCTACGTTTCGAACTTTGATACGTGTCGCACCCACGCTGGCATCGGCTGAGAGGTTCGTGACGGGTGCGCGCTTTCCTACTTTCGTGACCGTCACCGTTTCAATGCCGTGGCCGGTGCTATCGATATCCAGCCGGATCTTGTCACCGACCGAGATGTCGTCAACGGAAGTCACCTTGATGTTGGTTGCGCCGGAGGGTGCGTCCACCGCCAGGTAGGCCTGCGTTCCCGGCTTGCCTACCGAAGTCACCGTGGCCACCTCGTACTGCTCCCGATCCCGTCCCACAAACGGGTACGTGGCGCCATAGCCGAGGGCGATCTTTTCGCCCACCTTGAAGCCGGCCACGCTCTCGACGGGTACGTTGGTTGAGCCGGCAGGAATGGTGATCACCGGGCCGTCGGGAAGCGGCTGCCACAACGTCGTATGGTTGTTCGCCGCAGTACCGAGCTTTACGATCTTGCGCTTCTCCAGTTTTGAACCGGTATCAATGCTGATCGTATCGCCGATAGCCATCCCGGTCGTGTTCCTGACATGGAGGGTGCTATCACCTTTGCGCGCTGGAACAGCCAGCCCGGAGTTCGAGAGACCGAGCACGTAGAAGTGATGCGGTCCAAGCTTCGTCCCGGCTGGGATTTTCACCGCCGAGAAGATGGCCTGTTGGGCAGGGCGCTCAGTCAGGGTCCAGCTCGAGAGGTCAACAGGACTGCTACCTGCGTTATAGAGCTCGATGAAGGAATTGGTCGCGGAAGGACCGCTGCTGATGCGGAACTCGTTGATCTTCACCGGGCTGACGTTGCGCACTTTCTCTGTTGCTGTCTCGGAGCGTTCGGGCTTGCCGGCCGTGTTCGCCCAAGAGGCCGTCGCGACCATGTCGCCGTTGAACGGAGTCGGCCCCGAAGTGATTTTGAACGTTGCGCTCACGCTCGCACCCGGTTCAATCGTGTCGGGTATCGACTTCGAAGGGTCAGTACCGCCAGCAGCTACGACGCGCCACCCCGTGCTTGGTGGAATGACACTCAGCTTGACGCCCGCGACGGGAGCGCCAGTGGTATTCGTGAACGTCGCCGTC